>JBBRLW010000383.1:0-2401 GCA_038231115.1 Bacteroidia bacterium | reverse complement strand
TATTTTCACGATCCAGAGTGCCATTGCCGGAGTTCCCTCCATATCTTTACCTCTTGGGCAGCACTCTAACGGGATGCCCTTTGGAGTCCAGATCATGGGTAGAAATTTCGAAGAAGCCAGGCTCCTTGCCTTCAGTAAAAATCTGATGAGGCAATACGCAAACGCTGAAACTACCGTTTAATAAATATCCCGAAAATTTAGTAAAGCTGATAAAATCAAACAGTCTATCCCGATGCAAGTAAAAAATATCTGGCTAATCATTGCTTTTATAGGGATTGTTACAAGCTCTACTGTTTCCGCACAGCAGGCTGATCTGCCTAAGGAAACAAAGGATCTGATGGCTAACCTCGACAGTCTGGCCAACCTATCCTATCTCAAGAATGCAGGCCCACAGCGAGCCAAAAAAACGGTCAATAAATACGGATTCAAACCAGATCAGATACCTGATTATTCAGACTCGGTTTATGAGCGTCGTCTGGCAGAAATGGCCGCCTCCTCTCCCCTTCCCTATGTATATAACGACCGCGTTCGCGCATTCATTAACCTGTATGCGATGCGGAAACGCGACCTCGTTGAGAAAATGCTCGGCCTGTCTGAGTATTATTTTCCTATCTACGAGGAAGTATTTAACAAATACGATATTCCACAGGAGTTTGTCTATTTAAGTGTGGTGGAGTCAGCGCTAAATCCTCAGGCACATTCACCTGCCAATGCCGTAGGCTTATGGCAGTTTATCTACCCGACTGCCCGTTTGTATCGTTTGAATATTGACTCCTACATGGACGAGCGGAAAGATCCCTACAAAGCTTCCGTAGCCGCAGCCCGATTCATTCGTGATCTGCATAAGAATCTCGGGGACTGGTTCCTTGCTATGGCTGCCTACAATTGCGGCGCAGGCAATGTAATCAAAGCGATCAAACGCTCCGGGGGTAAACGCACTTTTTGGGAGATATATAATTATCTGCCTATGGAAACACGTGGATACGTTCCGGCTTTTATTGCTGCAAACTATGTTTTCAAATATCATCAGGAACATAATCTGTATCCTCAGCACATTAGCATCCCTACTTTTGTTGATACCGTTATTATTGATAAGCCCGTTGCTTTCAAGCAAATTGCAGACAGATTAAGTATTACGGAAGAGGTTATTAAAGAACTAAATCCTCATTTTGAGAAAGGATTCATCCCTGCCGGCTTTGGAAAATCGTTTGAGCTGAAATTACCTGCTACCAAAGCGTATGCCTTTGTAATGGCTAAGGATAGTATATATTCTGACTACGTTTTAAGCATTGCAGGCCGAAACCGAAGCAATCTCCCTGTTACCCGGCTGGATACTCCCAAAAATGCTGCGGTATCCAATACAGCAGATTCGAACAAGGCTCCGGTTAGAGTATCCGATACTCCTCAACCTAAAGATCCAGGTTTGCCCGCCTACGGTTTCGTGTCCTATACCGTTAAAGCAGGAGATAGATTGACAAGCATAGCGAGCTGGTTCAATGTCAACTTATATTACTTAAAAACTTGGAACGGGTTACGTTCCAATCGAGCCCCTGTTGGAAGAAGACTATCCATACGCGTACCTATGGATAAGTATGCATATTATCGCAGGATAAATATAATGACAGCCCTACAGAAACAGTATTTGAGATTCCCCAATGCTCAGCCTACTGTAGCTCAAAAGTCTGTTGAAGAAGAAAATGCGCCTGAAAAAGTCAGTAAAGGAGTAAATAAGCTTCCACGTACGAATAAGGTCAAGCCTTCTCCCCTGACTCAAGCTTCAGAAGCCAATCCATCTCTGAACCTCGTAAAAAAGAAATCAGCAAAAACTTCATGGTATATTGTCCAGAATGGTGACACGCTCTGGTCTATAGCACAACGATTCCCTGGCGTTAGTGTGGATGATATTCTCAAAGCCAATGGCTTAAGAGATACACGCTCTATTAGAGTAGGTCAGAAGATCAAAATCGAGAAAATCTAAAGTGTCCAGAATTAAGGTACTGCTACATGGACAGGCATTTTGTAGAGGATGAAACTTTCGAAAGATTAGATTCTACTGAAGTATTCCATTTAAAGTCTGAATTTGAAAGTTGCATTTTTCGGGAATGTGATCTATCAGAAGCAGATTTATCTAATCAGATTTTTATAGAATGCGAATTCTTTGACTGTAATCTCAGCCTTGCTAAAACCGGCAATACTGGATTCCGGGATGTAAGCTTTACCAGGTGTAAATTGCTCGGCATCCAATTCGACCAGTGTAATAAGTTCTTATTACAGATGAGCTTCAGTGATTGTGTATTGAATCTCGCGTCATTTTACCAGTTGAAAATGACTAAAACAGTATTCAATAACTGCATCCTAAAGGAAACAGATTTCACAGAGACAGACCTCACCCAGGCTATAT
>JBBRLW010000382.1:0-2402 GCA_038231115.1 Bacteroidia bacterium | reverse complement strand
CGGCATCGAACATCAGCGGATGCGTTAGCTCGGCAGCCGTGCGGCACAGCTGATCTACTCTGGAAATAACCGTCAACCACTCTGTTTTATCGGCTTCCGAGAGATGTTCCATGCCTGCACTTACTTTAGCAAGCAGCGGAGTAGAGGCAAATGCAGTGACTTTGAATACACAGATCGGAGTGGCCTTGTGGGTCGCGCTGAATCGGATGTTTTTGAGCAGCTCCTCATGGGCGTGCTGCATATAGGAGGGTGTTTCCTTGCCTTCTTCCGAGTAATCGAGGATGGATTCTACGCCAAAGCGGTTCATTTTTTCTACGACCGGAAGGCAGCTCTCCAGCGTTTCTCCTCCTACAAAATGACGGTATAGTGTAGCTTTGATGGCCCATTTCACCGGAAGCCCTGCTCCGACAGCGAATTTGAGCAGGGATTTCCCCAGACTTCCTACAATAGGCGTATTCAGTGACTTAAACATGAAGACGGCGAGACGAAGCTCTTCCGTTGATTTATAGCGGAAGGCAAGTTCAGTATTGCTGAAATCCGGAGTATTTTCTTCTGTAATCTGTGTTTGCTGCACGGTGGTGCAAAATTAAGCAATAATCTATGGATGCCCTGCCTATATGTCCTGTAATCGCAAAGCCCGGGCTATACTTGGGCATTCTTCCATTTGCCGGAGGCGAGCCTGAAATAGCTTCCAAGTCCCATAAATAGCATATACACGATCTCCGCCATCCAGACAATTACAATCGGAGCCTTGAATACATTGGCAGCCAGTACTATATAGCCGATATAGAAAAATATCGTAATGACTTCAATAACTAAGCTGGCGCGGGTATCACCGGTTCCGGATACGCCATTGAACATCACAATACCCGCCGGGAATAGCATCAGCGCACAGGCTACGACACGCAAAGGACCTATTGCTGCCTCAATAATTTCCGGATTGGAATTGAACAGCGAGACAACGGGGCCGGGGAAAGCAAATATGATCAGTACCAGGACGCTCATAATTCCGGTACTCATCAGGACGATCCGTTTCAGGAGCGGAATAACCTCGTGTTTGGCACCTTCTCCGATGAGATTAGATGTCAATGAGTTAGCTGCAGCTGCAAATCCATACATCGGGATCAGGTAGAGCAGGTACAAACTCTTGAGTATGGTGGATACGGCAAGCTCCCGCGCGCCCATCTTCTCGATGAGTGCAAAGAACAGTAGCCAGGAAGAGAACGAGACCCATCCCTGCAACATCAGCGGAGAGCCAATTTTAGCGACCTGAAGCATAATGCTCAGCTTCAGCTCCCTGAATCGAAAGAGCATGAAAGGCTTAAGCTCTTTCCAATACTGTGTGATGATGATATACACGAGCAGGGCTACGGCTTCGGCTATAATTGAGGAATAGGCCGCGCCCATGATTCCCAGCTTTGGAAAGCCGAAATGCCCAAAGATCAGCACATAATCCAGCAGGATATTGATGAAGGCGGAGGTCAGCGTTACGGCAGTCAGTACCTTGGTTTTGGTAATTCCGATGAAGAAGGATCGCAGGCAAAAAGTGACAAATATAAGCGGCAATCCGAACTGGCGGACGGCCATATATTCTTTAGAGGCCTGGGCTATGCGGGAATCGCGGATAATATGGTCGAGCAGGTAGTTTCCGGAAAAATAAGTGATGCCCAGCACGGCCAGTCCCATCAGCAGAAACATGAGCAGGGAATTGTTGACGACTGTTCCTGCTTCCTCATATTGTTCTTCACCGTTGCGCCTGCCTGTGATGATCTGTACTCCGGCAGCCATGCCCAGTCCGATGATGGCAAAATTGAAGTAAAATAATCCGCCGAGGCCTACCGAGTCAATAGCTACCTCGCCCAGATGTCCTACAAAAGCCGTATTGATGGCAGAGTTGATATTATCGGCCAATCCGCCGATCATAATCGGAAACGCAACACCCCAAATCTTTTTATACGTCAGGCCATCGTTGAGGATGCTTCCCTTGATTTTATTATACATGGCTTCGCTGCAAAGGTATAAAATCCCTTTCCCACAAAAGATTAAGAAAATTGATGCTAATTCTTGTTGGCCAGCTGACCGCAGGCGGCATCGATATCTTCTCCGCGGCTGCGGCGGAGATTGGTGATGAGTTTTTTCCCGTCCAGGTATTCCTTGAATTTGTCGGTTGTAAAGCTATCGGATTTTTCATAGATGCCTCCTTCAATCGGATTGTATTCAATCAGATTGATCTTGCTCGGGACTATCCGTGCAAAGCGGGCTAATTCCTCGGCATCCTGAGGAGTATCATTGAATCCGCGCAAGAGGACATACTCAAGCGTGACGCGGCTTTGCGTCTTCTGATAAAAATGGATTAGCGCATCTTTCAGAGAATCAAGGGTATTGCTCTCGTTGATTCCCAT
>JBBRLW010000381.1:0-2405 GCA_038231115.1 Bacteroidia bacterium | reverse complement strand
TTCCGGAATTTCTCGAATATCCGACAAATAGAAAATGATTTCCATCGCCCTGCGTACCGAGCTGCTCGCGCGCCATTTGAAGGCAGCGTGCATCATTAAGCAGCGGATGAGCTTTGAAATCAGATTCCAGCGCTACATCGAGAGGGAAGTATGCGCCTCTTCTGCCGCGGGAGCCGAAATGCGTTGTTTGCTGAGCCATGTCCAGAACGGTTTTGGGATCCATTTTGCCGAGATTGGTCGCCATCAGCGAGCAGCAGATATCCACCGAGTGAAATCCCGGATGTATGGCATTACGCGCTACTACAATCCCACCGACAGGGATCGTGCCCATAAGGCCTGCGGGACAGGCATCGGGCATGATGGCGCCATGAACCACCGTCGGTGTGGACATAACCAGTCTCATGCTCTGGAGACGCTCTCTACATTCTGAGCTTCCTCCTGAGTTTCCGCATCGATGTTCTGATATAGCTCCGGAGGTATTTGCAATGCCAATACAGGCCCGGACCGGAATTACTCCAGATATTCCAGCATCTGTGCCTCAGCCATCGGATGGGAATTGATATGTGCTAAAGCATCTTTGAACCATTTTTCAGGCTTAAATCCAAGCCTGATGAGTTCTTCTCCTGTCACGTTCATTTTCAGAAAACAATTATTTCAGATTGATTTCTCTTTAGTACCAAATAAAAAGGCAGCCCTGGGGCTGCCTTTTTACTATAAATCTATGTAAAGCTTAAAAGACTATTTGATCTTCGGTCCACCCATGCGGATCATAGCACAACGGAATCCAATAGTTGATAGTGCCTGGTCTTCCTGCAGGAAGCGACGTGCTCCCGGAGAAAGATACAGCGCTCTGTCATTCCAGCTTCCGCCTTTGTAAACGCGTGCTTTATCGCTGACAAGTGTAGTAATTCCGTAGTCATACTTCTGTGAAGTAGTACCTTCCTCGCCATTGTCCATGCGATCCTTGTATCCACGGTTATCCGCTTCTTTGTAGTTACGTCTGTTGACGTTTTCTTCTTTGGTCACCTGCTCGTACTCGATTCTTCCCAGAGAGTCTTTATCTGATACATATCCGTCTTCGTTACGCTTCACTTTGGTGAAGATGTTACCACGGTGCGGGTTGAAGTCAGCTACATCTTCTGATGTCAGCGGACGATATACATCAAGTACCCACTCAGATACGTTACCAGACATATTATAGAGTCCGAAATCATTCGGCCAGTATGATCTTACAGGAGCAGTGATGGCAGCGGCATCATTCGGTGCTTCCGATATACCTGCGTTATCTCCACGTCCACGCTTGAAGTTGGCGCGCATTTTTCCAGTATAGTGTCCATCCGGACGGCGCATGGAGAGTCCATCCCATGAATAAATTCTACGATCGTTGATGTTCTCAAATTTCGCATTTCCGGCAGCAGCAAGAGCAGCATATTCCCACTCGGCTTCTGTAGGGAGGCGATAATCCGGCTGAAGGATACCATCCTCCATTTTGATTTTTCTGTACCCGCCTGATGCTCCAAGATTTTTCTTACCCGGCTTCTTAACCATCCCTTCATACTGACCTACCAGGTAAGCTTCCGTATTGAAGTTATCGGCATCCACCTGATTGGCATTAGGCTTCAGGAATCCCTGACGGATCATGATATTCTCATTCACACGGTCAGTTCTCCACTTGGCATACTCTGAGGCCTGATTCCAGTTTACTCCTACAACAGGATAATTCTGGAAGGCAGGGTGACGGAAATAAAAGCGCACATACGGCTCGTTATAAGCCAGTGGATCACGCCATACCAGTGTATCAGGCTTTGCAGCATCTGCTACCTGAGGGAACGACTGATAGACACGGGTCAGCCAGTATAGATACTCAAGGTAATCAAGATTTGATACCTCGGTTTGGTCAATATAAAAATCGGATACCGTTACACGGCGTGGCATGGCATCCCCTTCATAGGTGACGTCCTGCTCAAATAGTCCCATCTGGAACGTTCCGCCTGGGACGTACACAAGGTTCGGCCCGGTTTCCTGCTCACGATAGTCCTGTTTTTCGAAGCCTCCCCACTTCTTATCGTTGAGATTCCAGCCCGTTGTCTTCGAGACATCCTTTTTACAGGCTGTGAAAGCGACTGCCATTCCTACGAATGCCAGCCCTATTAGATTCCTCCCTATCATTTCTTAGCTATAGTTTCTGAATTCTGGTGATAATAAAACTGCGAATATATATGATTTATTGTAGATCTCCTGAAAGATTTACGCTATTACCTGTATGGTTGATGTAAGTTTCGACTAAAAATCAGGACAATTGATTTTTCTCCATTTTCTAACCTGACGCGGATTGACCTTTTTCAGCTCAATGATGAGTGAAATCTCGTGTGATCCCGCTGCAGCAGCACGTGCATCCGATACCG
>JBBRLW010000380.1:0-2407 GCA_038231115.1 Bacteroidia bacterium | reverse complement strand
TAAAAGCTTATTTGGATGCTTTTTGCGTCATCCTGCGTTGGACTTTTTGAACGTAGAAGCGCTGCTATATCCTTCAAAGCCCGTCTTGGCTGACACCAAAATCATCTCAAATGCGCAAATAAAAATTCTTAGACAGGCTCTAAGTTCATTCAAACGATTAATAGGTAACATACCTTGTGATTATGAATGCCCGTTTCCGCTTCTTCGGAATGGCCGTTATCAAAATCAGTCATTTTATCCTATTTCTCATTGGTATTCTAGTGTGGCTGTATAGGCGTAGGATAGTGACTGTAGTAGCAAATGACTATGATGCGGCTGATGAAGAGTAAGAGCATCCCACCATCCACCCTATTCGCTTTCGGAGAACGCATCAATCAATCGGATACCGACCTCTCCGACCTTACCGGAAGTCGTATAGCTACTCAGTAAGAACGGATCACAGGCTGAAATATCCTGATACTATTCCTAATCCCCACCCTCTTCCTTACCAATACTTCTCCCATTTAGTGGGATCTACTTCGTGCATGGTTTCGTACACAGTGCGGAAAATGTCTTCGGCGTTGGGTTTGGAGAAGTAATCTCCGTCGGTGCCGTAGGCTGGACGGTGTGCCTGGGCACTGAGGGTCAGGGGTGCGGAGTCGAGGTATTTGTATCCGCCCTGATGCTCCAATACCTGTTGCATCATATATGCGGAGGCGCCTCCCGGGACGTCCTCGTCCAAGAAGAGGATGCGGTTGGTTTTCTGCAGGGACTTGACGATGTTATGTTCTCTATCAAAAGGAAGCAGGCTCTGTACGTCAATCAGTTCCACAGAGATGTCGGCGTCGGAGAGCTTGCGGATGGCCTGCTGCGCTATTTCCACGCAGGCGCCATAGGTAACCAGGGTAATATCGGTGCCCTCCCTGAGTACTTCTATCTGCCCGAGGGGCAGCGCCATATCGGTCAGGTTGGAAGGCATCCGCTCCTTTTGGCGGTATCCATTGAGGCGCTCTATAATCAGTCCTGGCTCATCGGCCTGCAGAAGTGTGTTATAAAAGCGGGCGGCCTGTGTCATGTTACGCGGCACACAGACGTATATTCCGCGTATGGCATTAATGATCATGCCCATCGGTGAGCCGGAGTGCCATACGCCTTCCAGACGGTGGCCACGGGTGCGGATAATCAGCGGCGCTTTCTGCTTCCCATTGGAGCGGTAATAGAGCGTAGCCAGATCATCTGACATAATTTGTATTCCGTATAATAGATAGTCGAGGTACTGAATCTCGGCAATCGGACGTAGTCCACGCATGGCGGCGCCAATACCTTGTCCGACGATCGTCGCCTCACGGATTCCGGTATCAGTTACACGCAGCTCGCCGAATTTTTCCTGCATGCCGGCCAGGCCCTGGTTGACATCGCCAATTTTGCCGACGTCCTCCCCGAAGGCAAATATGCGTGGATCCTTGCGGAAAGCCTGCTCAAAGTAATTGACTAATATCTCGCGGCCATCTACCTCCGCAGCATCGGAGCTGTATTGCGGCAGGGATTCCTGTACTTTCAGCGCATTACCGCTGTGGAGCTTGCTGTTATATCGCTTTTTATTTTCTTCCTCATGGGACTCCAGCCAGCGGAGCAGCGGAGCGCGTCCGGCATTTCCGGAGTCTTTACGGGTGATGGTCAGGACTTCCCAGGCAGCGCGGAACATCGTTCTGCGCTCCAGATCCAGAGATTTGACCATATCAGAAGCGATCGTCCGCAGCTGATCTCCCTGTGGACTGTTTGTCGCTATGCTATCAATCAGGACTTTAAGCGCCTGTTTTTCTGCATTAATCGGATTAAGATAATTTTCCCAGGCCGCTTTCTGCTCTTTTTTGACGAAGTCTTTGGCATCTTTTTCCAGGGAAGTCAGCTCCTCTTCGGTAGCAAAAGCATTCTCGAGGATGTATTCGCGCATCTTGCGGAGACAGTCGTATTCCTCTTCCCAGGCTAAGCGTTCCTTGGATTTATAGCGCTCATGAGATCCGGAGGTAGAATGTCCCTGCGGCTGTGTTAATTCTTTGATCCGGAATATGGCCGGAATATGCTTCTCGCGTACTACGGCGATGCCTTCCTGATAGGCGCTCACCAGCGCCGGATAATCCCATCCGTTGATGGTATGGATATGGTAGCCCTGCTGTTTTTCCTCGTGGTAGCTGAATCCGCTCAGGACATCGGAAAGATCATCTTTGGTGATCTGATATTTCCCGGGAACCGATATTCCATAGCCATCGTCCCATATATTGACGGCCATCGGCACCATAAGGACACCTCCGGCATTGATCGTCTCCCAGAACAGTCCCTCAGCAGAGGAGGCATTACCGATGGTACCGAAAGCGACTTCATTTCCATTAACAGAAAACTGCTCCATGTCCTGCAGCTCCGGATTATT
>JBBRLW010000379.1:0-2408 GCA_038231115.1 Bacteroidia bacterium | reverse complement strand
CTCCACAGCTACAATAATGTCGCTGAAATACGAGAACTTTGCAGGGCTATAAAGGCGCTGACCCAGCAATGACACCATCGTTTTTTATCTCCGCCATTGGAACAGATTGCGGGAAAACCATCGCCTCGGCAGTACTTGTTCAGGCGCTTCAGGCCGACTATTTCAAGCCCATACAATCCGGCGATCTGGATGCCTCGGATTCCCTCAGGATCAGAGAGCTTATTTCCAATCCCATATCGCGGATATGGCCGGAGACATATCGTCTGAGCGAAGCCATGTCGCCTCATGCTTCTGCAAAGCGGGACGGGCTGGAAATCAGCCTGGAGAATATCAAGCTACCGGAAACACGCCGTCCCCTGATTGTAGAGGGCGCCGGCGGATTGCTGGTTCCGCTTAATGATCGTCCTGATTTTATAGGAGACCTGATCCTCAGGCTGAAGCTGCCGCTGATTCTGGTCGTCAACTTTTATCTCGGAAGCATCAATCATACGCTCCTCAGCTTAGCCTATCTTCGGTTTATGGATATTCCCCTGCACGGGATTATTTTCTCGGGGACAATCAACGAAGATTCAAAGGCAATTATACTGCAATCCGTCCCTGATTTGAAAACACTACATATTCCTCATTTTGAAGAGGTAAACGCATCCGAAATCCGGACCTATTGTCTCCAAAACAAATCACAAATTGATGACTTTATCCGAGCGTGATCATAAGGCTGTATGGCATCCCTTTACGCAAATGATGCTGGAGCCGGAGGCCATCGGTATTGCAAAGGGGAAAGGAAGCCTGCTCTTTACGGAAGATGGCCATACGCTGATTGATGCCATTTCTTCCTGGTGGGTGAATCTCCATGGACATGTTAATCAGCATATTGCTTCGGCCATTAAAGCTCAGCTGGATGCTTTGGAGCATACTATTTTTGCAGGATATACCCATGAGCCTGCGGTGAGGCTTGCAGAAATACTGCTGGAACAGATTCCATTTTGCAGCAAAGTATTTTACTCCGACAATGGCTCTACTTCGGTAGAAGTAGCGCTCAAAATGGCACTGCAATTCCATCATAATCAGGGATCAGATCGCCGGAAGATTATCTGCTTCGATAATGCCTATCATGGAGATACTTTTGGAGCCATGTCAGTGGGAGCGCGCGGGATCTTTAATCGTCCCTTTGAGCCGCTGTTCTTTGATGTCAGCACTATGGAGGCGCCTGTATCTGATGCGCCTGATTATATCAGCCAGTTGATAGATGGCCTCGGTGATCTGAATCAGTATGCCGCCTTTATTTTCGAGCCGCTCGTTCAGGGATCTGCGGGAATGCTCATGCACAGCGCCGCAGGCCTCAGCCGCCTGATGCAAAAATTCAGAGACGCAGGCATCCTCAATATCGCGGATGAGGTGATGACGGGATTTTATCGCACGGGGAAGCCTTTTGCGCATCAGTACCTATCCGCTATACCCGATATAGTATGCCTCTCCAAAGGTATTACCGGAGGCTTCATGACGCTTGGAGCTACAGTCTGCAGACAGGAAATTTTCGATGCCTTCCTCTCGGAAGATCGCCTCAAAACATTCTTTCACGGACATTCCTATACGGCCAATCCGCTGGCCTGTGCGGCCGCGGTAGCAAGTGCCGGACTGACTTTTTCTCCGGAGTGTGCTGGGCAAGTGCGCGGTATTTCCGATAGACTTGGACAAATGGCTGCGAGGCTTTCAGAAATGCCTCCATTGGAAAATGTCCGGCAGCTCGGGACTATTCTTGCGATGGATATCCGATCGGATGCCGCATCCGGTTATTTCAACAGCATCGGATCCCGCCTGAAATCAGAGTTTTATAAGCAGGGAATCCTGCTGCGCCCGCTCGGAAATGTACTGTATCTGATGCCTCCGTATTGCATCACGGAGGATGAAATGGATCAGATTGAGTCCGCTATATCGCAAATTATCAGCGATTTATGAGCATGGGCCCGGATGATGTTCTGATTTTAGGTTCAGGCTATGTCTGCGCTGTGCCTGATTTTTCAGATACCAATGCTACAGGCATCCACGCACAACAGTTCTCAGGAAAAACATATCCCGTAGCGGCTGTTCATGAAAGCTTTGAGCAGAAAATTCAGAGGATAGCCGCACAACGCACTTTTCAGGCGAGCGACCGAATTGTGCATCTGGCGTGTGCTTCGGCATCGGAGCTAAAATCCCGCCTGGGCAATCACCTGACAGGAATCAGCATCGGATCGTCCCGCGGAGCAACAGGCCTATGGGAGCGCAGGTTCGGCGAATTTCGAGGCTCAGCAACTGCACTGATGAGTCCGGATACTTCTCCGCTGACAACGCTCGGTAATCTGGCCTCTTCGCTCATGCAGTATCTGCAAACGGATGGACTGGCCGTCTCACATTCTATGACCTGCGCG
>JBBRLW010000378.1:0-2426 GCA_038231115.1 Bacteroidia bacterium | reverse complement strand
GTAGTACTGGAAGGGGTATTTCTTATATTGATCGCATCCAGCTTCGCTCCGCTTATTGGAGGACAATAGCTGGAGGTAGTAAACGTTACATCTGCGAAAATTCCATTGATCGTCAGAGCATTTTTGACGGTTACTGTATCTGTACAGCCCAGTCCGTTGGTAACCTTCAGGAATGCATCATACACCCCTGGAGTATCTAATGCGAACGTTGGCATTTTTCCGGTAAACGGACGTTTGATTGCCTTCGTAGTATGGTTCAGCGACCAGTTATATGTATAAGGATTGCTCGGGGTATCGTAAGGTGTCGTTGTATTCTTCACTTTGAAGGCTACTCCGTTACAGATCGTGCTAACAGGAAAAGTAAAGCTAGCCTTTGGTCTGTTGATATTGATATAAGCATACTTGAAAATACTGTCCTTACAGGTAATGCCGGATGCAATATGTTTTGAAGTAACAATAAGCTTAACCGAATAGACTCCAGCTTTGTTGATAATAAAGGAATCCGTACCAGTCGTATCATTGACCGTCTGGAGAAGTTTCGGGTTCTTGGATGTTGTATCATACAGCTTATACGTATAAGCAGATGTATATAATGCACCAGGAGCTTTGTACAATGTTTTAAGGACTACTGTATCACTTGGACCACATCCTTTGGGAGCACGTGCACCCACAGGCGAAGTAAAATCAGCCTTTGGATAAAGGATATTGAAATACTTCGGAATAGTTACATTATTAAGACATCCCGCACCATATACAAACTGTAACTTGACATTCGACATCCCGGGAGCAGCGAATGTAAAGTTGAACTTGCTTCCGGTTCTCGATGAAGCCGTCGCTGTCTGATCAGTACTGGCGGCAAAGCTTGCTTTACCAAATAATCCTGTCTGTGTAAGCTTTATGGCTATGGATGATGCCGGACAGGTCAGGTTTCCATAAAGTGCCGGAGTCACATAATATTTGGTGATAATCCCCGTCTGCTTGATAGTTGTCCTGCATCCGTTATTAGTAACCGCCGTCAGCGTTACCGATTTTGAGCTGTTTGTATCTAATCCGGAGTAATTATGCTTCACTGCCGCGAACGTTGGCGGAGTAGAGGAAGTAGAATCCTTTTTGCCGTCACCAAAATCGAAGACGAGTCGGGCAACGTCATTAGCGCCTGAGTTGATCTTCGGAGTAAAGGTCGCATATAGCGAATCCTTGCCTACCGTACCTTCCGTAATATCAGAACAAAGATCAAGAGCAACGGTATCCGGAATCACGATGTAATCCGTTTTCTGGCTGTAGGTAGAGCAGCCTGATGAATCCGTCAGATTCAGCCCTATCGTATATTTCCCCGGAGTAGTAAGCGTGACCGTATCCATGGCATTGGTTGTCGCTAATGAATCTGTCCTCGAAAAAGAAGGCCCGGTGATATTGAATATCCTTTTGTCCAACTTAACCCCCGTAAGTATCGTAGAGTCAGTCAGGGTAATTTTAAAGGGACCTTTGCAAATCGTAATCTTCGGAGTTCCAAAAATCGGAGTAGGCAAAGAGTAGAAAGTGAGCGTCTTGGTGACGGTAGCACATACCGTTCCCGTAGATGACCTCTTGTTGGATTTTACCTGGAGCCTGATGGTATAGCTCCCCGGATTGAAAAGCTTTACCGTGGAGTCTCCTGCCGGCGAAAATGATCCGGTTCCCAGATCCCAGCTTGTGGAAATAGAATCCGTTGCCGTTGGGCGGGGCGTCACATAAAATGAGACGATCTTGTTTGAACATCCCTTATTTGGCACGTTTATGACAAAGCTCCATTTTTTGGAAGTGTCACACTGCGCAGATGCCTGATGCAGACCTGCACCGGTTACTGACAGAATTAGTAGCAGACAAGCCATCATCCCTTGGCTCCGCTTTAAACAAAATTGTAAAGCACGAAATATCATCTACGTTTGCTGATTTTACTAAGTTAAACCGTGTTAGTTCTCACCCCACACAATGCAGGAATACAAAGCTACTTAATAGTAGCCGTTTTTCCAGATCAATGTGCGGATTAGTTCCCCTAATTATGGCAATTAATCTGGAAATTACGCAAAATTTCCGATTATTACCTACCTCAGCAATGTAATTGTTCCCCGACGGTTGAACTCCCTTCGATCTATGCCTTTAGCGTGAAGCTGATAGACGTAAACCCCCTCCGGAGCACGTTCACCCCTGATTTTTCCGTCCCAGCCCTGATGATAATCCTGACTCGAAAATATGATCTCGCCCCAGCGGTCTATCACCCGCAGACGGTATTCCCCAAGCTCGTTGCCCAGGTAGTTCGAAAGGAAAAGGCTGATCGGTGACCATACATCATTCAGATCATCATAATTCGGACTAAATGCATTCGGGATAAACACGCGGCTATCCAATATGGCCGAGGACAGATTGGAATGTGACAGCTCTCCTTT
>JBBRLW010000377.1:0-2433 GCA_038231115.1 Bacteroidia bacterium | reverse complement strand
GCTGAACTACTTCTCCAGCGGCAATCTGGTTCGCAATAGCGTCGGGTGAGAGGCGAATAACGTCGTGCATAGTGTAAATGGGAGGGCAAAGTTACAGAGGTGGTCGATTCCTGCAAGGGAAAGCTTGTGCAGATTGAAGAAAAAGCGTTCAACGGATGTGATGAGGCATACATCAAAGAATATCAAGGACTGACCAGAAAATATAACAGATTTTGGAGAAATCTTTCATTAGTAATGGATATATTTGTAATTCACCAAATAAAGTATTAGATGAAACGATTTTGCCAAAGTATGAGTGGGGCGAAAGTTGGTCTGAGAAGCTTATTGATGGCCTTAGTGGCACTGACGGTATGGACAAACGCACAGGCGAGCCTGAGCGGAAGCTATACCATCAACCCGGGCGCCTCGGCTTCGAGTACGAACTACACGTCCTTTAACGATGCTGTCAATGACCTCGTCAACGGTTCACGTTCCTCGGGAACGGCGAACGGTCCGGGGGTTAGTGGAGCAGTTACCTTCAAAGTCTCCGCCGGCACGTATTACGAGCAGGTAGAGATTACGCCAATTGCAGGAGTATCTTCTTCAAAAACAGTAACTTTCCAGTCTGCCTCGGGTGTGAACACGAGCGTGGTACTGGCGGATACAAACACTTCGTCGAGTTCTTCTTCGACTGCGAACTATACGCTCTACCTCAACGGGGCGGATTTTATCACATTCCAGAAGATGACCATTTCGCGCATTACGCCTAAGGGTGTCACCGGAGTTTATACTGCGGTCATCAAATTAGACGGCAACGCGGACTCCAATACGTTCTTTCAGAACCGTATCATCGGGGATAAAAACTACAGCTACAATGGTAGCCTGGTAAACTCTGCAACGTATCCTTATACGGATGACTCCTGTAATACGTTTAGCTACAATGAGATGAAGTATGGTTACTACGCCTTCAACTGGCTGGGAGCTTATGGAGGAAATGAATCATCCAATACTTTTGACCACAATACCATTGACAGTACTTACTACATGGCCTGGTACCTACAGTCCAACATCAATCTGAAGATTACGCACAATACGGTTACGAACCTTCAGAATACGTTCAACTATCCGATCTATAGCTTTTATGGATCACAATACACAATTGCGTATAACAGGATCAATGTTGACAATGGCGGATACGGAATGCTGCTCTATTATCTGAGCGGAGACAGCCTGAAGCCGAATAATATCTATAACAACTTTATTTCAGTGGGCGGGAACGCTTACGGAGGTATCTATATGTATAGCTACTCCGGAAGTAACTACACTAATATCTACGATAACAACGTCAATCTTTATGGCGGCGTTACCTATTCTTACGGGACATTTCTCTACGGATCATCAACGGATGTTGTTAATCTGTATAACAATAACCTGATCAATCAGCAGACAGGAACTGCTTATGCGGCGTACATCTATAATCTAACGCTGAATGAAAATAATAACAACTTCTACAGCAATAGTACAACGAGCCTTCTGTACATCGGAGGGACGGCTTATGCTGACGTTACATCGTATAAGGCTGCCGGAGGTGGTGCTGCGGATACCACACTGGATCCGAAGTATGTAACGAATCATGATCTGCATGTGAGAAACGTGTTGCTGAATGGCCTGGGGACTCCTGTTTCCGGGATATTGACAATTACGGACGATATTGACGGACAGACGAGATCTATTACTACACCGGATATCGGTGCGGATGAGATCTTCCCGCCTGCTTCTTCTGCATCTTTGACGGCACTGGATTCTCCGGTGGTTGGATTCTGCGGAGGCAAGAAGGATGTGTATGTGCATTTGGAGAACTCGGGAACAGGTACGCTGACATCAGCTTCTATTTCCTATTCTTATAACGGAGGTACATCTACCGCTTTCAAATGGACTGGAACATTGCTCATCGGGCAATCCATTTCTGTGAAGCTGAATAATTTTACCTTTCCTACTTCAGGGAAAACGCATATCGTAGCGATTGTGTCGGCGCCTAACGGAACCGTCGGAACTATTGATACGCTGGATGTGAATCTCGGTACGGGAATGAACGGTACCTATACGGTCGGTGGGTCAAGTCCTGATTATGCTACGATTCAGGATGCGGCTACGGATCTGGTATCCCGCGGAATCTGCGGACCGGTTGTGTTCAATATTGCGGCAGGAACTTATACCAATCAAAATATTGTGCTGACTGCTATTGCAGGGACATCGGCTATTAATACGGTAACGTTCCAGTCGGCGGCTAAATCAGCTTCGGCAGTAAATTTTGTGAATAATTCCGGAACCGGAACATTCGCAATACTGAACGGAGTGAGCCATGTGAAGTTTCAGTACCTGACTCTTACCCGTACGGTAGGTGGTCACGCCTTTGAAATCAAAGGAGGTGCGAGCTATAACACGATCAGCCAT
>JBBRLW010000376.1:0-2443 GCA_038231115.1 Bacteroidia bacterium | reverse complement strand
CTTTGCTGGAACATATTTGTATGACAGTATCAGTGCCCGTGCCTCCGAAATTAGCGCGGCGAAAAATAAACGGGCTATGGAGCTGGAAATCGGTATGAATAGTATCAATTCCATGTCTGATGAGGAGCTTGCAGAAAAGCAGGAAATTCTGCATAGTCTAAAAGCTGAGCTCGGTACTCTAAATGTGCAGACGGAAAGCCTCAGGCTTCAAGTGAAATGGCACGAGGATTTAAACAGAATAAATACGGAAATTCAGGTACACGAGCACAGTCAGGCTGTTCTGGAAGCTCAGAAGCTGCAATATGTGTCGGATTTTTCCAGATTAGAGGTGCATGAGCGAATCCTTGACTATCAGCTTCCCCTGAAAAAATATCATGAGGCGGAGTCATCCATAGCTTCTCAGCAGCTTAAAATGGAGGAGATGGCAGCATCGCTGAAAATAATATCGTTGGACTTTGAGAAGCAGCATCAGGACTTTGGGAAAGCACAGGAGATTGTATCCGTCAAGAAATCAGAGTATGCTGCGCTCAAGCCTGCCATTGCTGATTGGTACATCAAAGAAGACCGTTGCAATCAATTGCGGGGAACATATCAGGAGCAAAACGAACTCCTCAGGAAGAAATCAGAGGATGCTACAGCCCTGGAAAATGTATTGACTGAATGTAAGTCAAAAATTGAACACGACAGAGAGCAGCATACTTTGCATCAGGACTATCTTACCAAACATAGTATCCATCATAATGCGGAAAGATTATCCGATCAGCTGAAGAGTGCATTTCATGATATTCCACTTCTTGCCAGAGAAGTCCATGGACTAAGTATTTCCTCTGAAAGTCAGCAATTGGAGATGGAGCAGTACAGCGCAAAGCTTCCCGAGCTTGCGGGGAAAATTGCGGGGATGGCAAATCATATTATAGAGATTGAAGGGCAAACAGAAGAATCTGCCCAGAAGCTGGCTCAAATTGATACAGAGGGCATAAATAGTCTGTACGAAAAGCGGGATTCGCTTCGGTTCAAAAAACAGGTCTTTACAGATCTGGAAAGGCTGAGTAAGCGGTGCCATCAGCTGGGTCAGGAGGTAAAAAGTGCAAATCGGGAACGGGAGGCTAAGTCAGCTGAAAAAGATGATATTAATAACGAAATCAGCAAACTGAATCAAAGCTTTTCCAGGCTGGAAAGCGATAAAGTCATTCAGCAGAAGCTTGTCAACTCACTTATTGAGCTTGGTGGACTAAAAAGTGTCATCGCGGATTTGAGTCCGGGATGCGCCTGTCCGGTATGCGATACCAAGCTCGGAGAAATAGACCATATCAAATCCAGATTCAGCCATACTGATGAGCAGCTCGTATCAGAAAATGCTATTCTCATCGGGATTGATGCAGACATGAAATCGATACAGAGCCAGCTTCAGGAGAAAATGCAGTCACTCACCCGATTGGATACGACCCTGGAGCAGATACAGTCGGATATAGTCCGTAACCAGAGCGAAACGGATCAGGTAAGGACGGATTTTAATGTAGCCTGTACTTCCCTGACTCAGACCATCATCCTTGATATTGAGGATACAAACGGCGCCGTAGTATTTATCCGCAAAGCCACAGAGCAAGGAGAAAGCTGTGAGGACGCTATCAGGAGATTTAAGGAAGAGTATTCCCACAAAGAAGCTCTTAGCCACAAGCGGATTGAATTACAGCAGCAAAAGCTCAAAATAGAAAAGGAGCTTGAGTCCATCCGGACTGACCGCGCAAAGCACGAGGCTACGCTGGAGGCTTCGCTCAAAGAAGGTAATGAAAAAGACGAAAGGCGCTACCGACTCATCCATAGCGTATCGAAGGCCTTAAAGCCTCTGGAGATTAATTTTGATGAGCACTCCAATGTGGAGGATATAAAATCGGTACTTGAGGCCTCTGCAATGCGATATAATGATGCGCTAAAACAATCGGAGACCTTCTCAAGAAGCATTGAGCTCCTCTCTCAAAAGATAGAGGCTGAGGAAAAACATCACATCAAGCTACAGGATGAGCTTCTGAAGCTCAGCAATAGCCTGAGTCAGATTACAGAGGAGGGTAAAATCCTCAAAAACGAGCTGAATCAGGCTATCGGGGATAAGAAGTCGGTCAGGGAATTTGATACGTCACTGGCTCAGGAGATTGTACTATCCGAAGAGCTTTGCAGTTCACTAATGTCGGAAGTCAAGTCCCTCAGTGATAGCAGAATTGCGCGCGAAACAGAGTTGAGATCAGCAGGATTATCTCTGAATCAGCATCAAGCGGACAATGCTCAGCTATCTGCCCAGCTTCTTACTTCGATATTACCTCTCGGATATACAACGCTTCAGGAACTGGCGAGACGAACAACAGTGCCAGCGTCACGGTCACGGCTACGCTCGCGCCATATCCCGATCTGGTTACTAGCAACATCGTCGTGCCGATCGAAACGTTCT
>JBBRLW010000375.1:0-2461 GCA_038231115.1 Bacteroidia bacterium | reverse complement strand
GCTCCAATCTATTTTCTCGCTGTCCCGATTATCGGATTTTTGAGCTCTGTTTTGAGCAAGCGTATCAAGAACATCCAGAAAATAATTGTTGGAGAAACTACATCGCTGGCGGGAAGCACTACGGAGTCTCTCAGAAATGTAGAGCTGGTCAAATCATTGGGACTTTCCAATCAGGAAATTACCCGTCTTAACTCGGTTACTGATAAGATATTAGTACTGGAGCTGAAAAAAGTGCGATACATCCGAAGTCTTGCATTTCTTCAGGGGACGATCATCAATTTCCTGCGGACGAGCATTTTGTTCATCATGCTCTATCTGGTGTATAAAGCGAGCTTTGATCCCAAGGCAGGAATCACTATCGGACAGTTTTTCTCGCTTATGATATACTCCTTCTTCATTTTCGGACCGCTTCAGGAATTGGGATCGGTTATTAATACCTATCGCGAAGCTGAGGTGTCACTGAATAATTTACAGGATATTCTTGCTACTCCGGTGGAAGTTAAGCCGCTTAATCCCGTCAATATCACTGATATCCACCAGCTCAATTTCAATGACGTAAGCTTCAGGCACTTGACTGCCAAGTCAAAAGCACTGACAGACATCAGCTTTACTATTGATAAAGGCGAAACCGTTGCTTTTGTAGGACCATCAGGTTCCGGAAAAACAACGCTCGTTAAGCTTCTTGTCGGGCTATACCGTCCTCAGGAAGGTGAAATATACTATAACGGAGTTGCCGGCGCTGATATAGATTTCGATCTTATCCGTGAAAGAATAGGTTTTGTCACTCAGGACACTCAGCTCTTTGCGGGATCTATTCTGGAAAATCTCCGGTTTGTACGTCCCGATGCTACTGAAGAAGAATGTTATCAGGTATTGAAGCAGGCTGCCTGCGCCAATTTGCTGGCCAGAGCCGATAACGGACTCCACACCGTGATAGGAGAGGGAGGCGTAAAAGTATCAGGAGGCGAGAAGCAGCGCCTGTCCATTGCGCGTGCCCTGCTGCGCCGTCCTGATTTGATGATATTTGACGAGGCTACTTCCGCGCTGGATTCTATCACCGAGGATGAGATTACCCGAACTATTCGGGAAATATCAAGCAGTGAAAAGCACCTGACTATCCTTATTGCGCACCGTCTCTCAACCATTATGCACGCTGACCGGATTTTTGTCCTCGAGCGCGGACACATTATTGAATCAGGCAGCCATGATGATCTCCTCGATATGAAAGGGCTATACTATGCGATGTGGAGGCAGCAAATCGGAGAAAAGCATTCCGAGCACGCTTTGGCTTAATCTGCTGTTTTTCTGGAGATGAACAAATCTCATCCCTATTACCCGCTGATATATGCTTTATACGTCAGTATATTATCCGGATTTGCTACTGCCGAGACCCTCCATGTTCTGCGTCAGGCTCCCGATGTATTTCTGTGCAGCTGGATAGCAGGACTGACGTTGTGTGCCTATCTATGGATACATATTTCCGCGCGCCTGCGGGAAAAAGCTGTGCCTGAACCTATCTACCTTATTCTGATTGTAGTAGTTCTATACTTCGTATTGCGTTTTGCCTGGCTGATCCGTGCTTATTTGCCATATCATCTACTGCTGATTATTGCTTTTATCACATTGGGATACATAACTGTCCTACGCTACAAAGGACAGACCCTCAGCCTGAGGCGTATCCCTTTTCTCAAGCTTCCCATGATAGCTTTCTCCTTCTTTGCTGCTGATATACTGCTACCCTCCGAAATTCTCAATGTATCCCTACCCTGGTATTACCTTGTAGCTAAAGGACTGTTTTTCATCGGAATCTGCTTCCCCTTTGATCTTCGGGATATTAATGAAGATCAATCCAGTAACGTCCGGACAATTCCTGCTCACTTCGGAGCAAAATTCTTTTCCCTATTTTCAATCGGATTTGTTGCCATTCTGGTTATCACCTTTTTCGGCATTCGGAAAACGCATAGCCTTGCTCTCGAGGGATCGCTGATCTCCCTGATTCTTGTTTTTCTTAACAACTATCTATACCGCAGATTCCCTTCCTCGACCTACCTTTTACTGCTGGCAGACGGGCAGATACTCATTTCATATCTGATCATGCTAGTGCTGATAAATTAATCCGATCAGAGGGCTATTTCGGGCGGAAATCTGGTATCGCTACCAAGCAAACCTGGTAAGATAGGGTCTATCTCAATTAAAAAAGCCTCATAAGTTCGACTTATAAGGCTTTCGTATTTTGTGGTACGAAGGAGTGGACAAATGTCAAACTTTTTGGAACAGGATATAATGGCTATTTTTTCCTCAACTCATATAGGAAATTTTGAGTTTTCCATTTTTGTCAATAGTAGTAAGCCACCATTGTTGCAATAACGATCAGCATATGAACCTTTAATATCAGACGGCTCCACTAAAGAATAGATGAAGGTTTGCTAATAAATTATAAGAGCCTTATTATAAGTCTGAG
>JBBRLW010000374.1:0-2466 GCA_038231115.1 Bacteroidia bacterium | reverse complement strand
GACGCAGAAGGAAAGCTCTGGAGCGCAGATGTGTACGTCGCCAACAGCGATGCCGCCGGATTCCGTGGAGCCATACTCGGGCGTCCCAAATTTTCCGAGCCGAAGCTCGATGCCATGCACTGGACGCTCGCTCCGTTCACTATTTATCTCGGTATTCAGGGAAAGCTCGACTCCATGAACCACCACAATTATTTCCTCGGAAATAATTTCAACGAATATGCGGATCAGATTTTCCGTTCCGAATCCAGTCCGGAAAAGCCATACTACTATGTCAATGTTTCCTCGCGCTCCAATCCGGAATGTGCTCCCGCGGGATGCGAGAACCTGTTCATCCTCTGCCCCGTACCCGATCTGCGATTCAAGCCCGACTGGCAGGATCATGAGCAGCTCGCTGATAATATCATTGCCGATCTCTCACAGCGCACCGGATACGACCTCAAATCCCGCACAATGACCCGCGAAGTATGGACTCCCCTCGACTGGCAGCAGAAATTCAATCTCTACAAAGGATCCGGCCTCGGACTGGCGCATGATATGAATCAGGTCGGCGGATTCCGTCCCGCCAATAAAGATGAACAATTTGATAACCTGTATTACGTCGGTGCCTCGACTGTACCCGGTACGGGACTTCCAATTGTTGTAATTTCGTCTAAACTCGTTACTGAAAGAATCCAGCACGACCATGCAGGCATTATATAACGCAAGCTGCACCTCGACCGCCAGGCTGTTCACTCAGGCCTATTCCACGAGCTTTAACATGGGCATCCGGACACTTGCGCCCCACTTGCGTGGCCCGATCTATTCCATCTACGGATTTGTTCGCGTCGCTGATGAGATCGTAGATACTTTCTTCGGATACGAGCAGGAAAAGCTCCTCGCTGATTTTTCCGCCCAGACATGGGAGGCCATCCGTGCCGGAATATCCACCAACCCGATACTGCAGGCTTTTCAGGAAGTCGTTAATCTCTATGATATTGACCACAAGCTCATAGAAGCCTTTCTATATAGCATGGCAATGGATCTCAGCCCCAAATCGTATGAGCAGGGGCTATATGAGGAGTACATTTATGGCTCCGCCGAAGTTGTCGGATTAATGTGTCTGAAAATTTTCTGCGTGGAAAGTCCCGGATTATATGATTCCCTCAAGGATGCAGCACGAAGCCTCGGCGCTGCATTTCAGAAGGTGAACTTTCTCCGCGATATTCGTTCTGATCTCATGGACCGCGGACGTACTTATTTCCCGGGCATCAACATGGATATTTTTTCAGATGCGGATAAAGCACAGATCGAAGCCGAGATCCGTGCTGATTTTGCCGCCGCCTATGCCGGAATTATCCTGCTGCCCAAATCCTCGCGTCACGGAGTTTGCCTCGCTTATAGCTATTATCTGAAGCTCTTTAGCAAAATTGAGCGTCTGCCGGCTACGCGTATCCTCCATGAACGGATCCGCGTGCCCGATCCTCAGAAACTCGCACTACTTTTGCGCTCGTATTTCCAGGCGAAGCTGGATTTCATATAACCTGATTCTTACGGAGTTTGAAAACGTTTTTCATCATATTGCTTTTGATGCTTACTCTGACGGGAAGCTATGGGCTGGAATCCAAGTCAGACATCCGTAAGCGCTATATCCAGGCTATTGATAATAGCTCGGTAGCGGAAGTATTGCTCAGCGAGCTGGCTACACCGGCCACGCCGATGCTCCTCGGATACAAAGGCGCCACCGAAGCACTCGTCGCCAAGCACGCCTGGAATCCATACACCAAGCTGAGCTATCTCCAGCGTTCCCGCCGGACACTCAACGAGGCCATCAGGCGCGATCCAAACAATCCTGAAATACGATTTCTCAGATACTCCATACAGTATTATGTCCCTTCCTGGCTTGGATACTCAGGCAACCTTAAGGAGGACAAATCACAGATTCTGCTCCACATTTCCGAAGCCTCACCGGAAGTCAAAGAGGTCATCGCCGGATTCCTGCGCCAGTCCGGAAAGCTCAGCCCCTCCGAGCTTGCCCTGCTGCTGAAATAATTCCCCCCCGTCTATGCCCTTCAATCCGCATTATACCTATCTGCTTGTGGATCTCGGGGCACTCATCTTCCCGCTGCTGCTCTCATTCGACTATAAAGTCGCCTTCCACAAACGCTGGCCTGCGCTATTTCTGGGGATATTTCCCGTAGCTGCTTTTTTTATCCTCTGGGATTCCTGGTTTACACACCTCGGGATATGGGAATTTAGTGATCACTATACCCTCGGATGGCGTATTATCGGCCTTCCTATCGAGGAATGGCTCTTTTTCCTGGTCGTCCCCTATGCCTGCGTTTTTGTCTATGAATGCCTGAAAGCCTATACAGGCCAACGCACAAAATTCAGCCAGGCACCTAAAGTGGCCAGCTTCATCGGAATCCTCCTGCTCATTATCGCCGGAGAGCATCTTTTCCGCGCCTATACAGTCTCCGCTATGGGATT
>JBBRLW010000373.1:0-2470 GCA_038231115.1 Bacteroidia bacterium | reverse complement strand
ATTGGAGGCGGACATGAGTGCCATCAGTTCTTTGGGACATTCTATATCAGCATCGTATGTAAATCTGATGCCCGGAGAGTCCTGCACGGGAATCCATGTGCGGGCCAATATCGCCTGTGACTGGGTGAACATAAAGGGATGCGCTTTTCCGGCGGTCTGCTCTTTTGGAAGCCATTGGACGGCTGCGGCCTGTGGCGAAGTCGTGTAATGGATCGTCAGGCTGCTGTTTTCCTTGCGGAAGGCGGAGTCATCTAAGGTAATTGTTAATCTGCTGCCAAGGTGCTGATCGCGGTCGGCGAGTTCCCACTCGGCTTCGGCGCTATTGGCATGGCTGACTTTTTCGATGGTCAGTCCGTCAGTATCAAAGTGGATATGGGTCGCGGACTCATGCGCAGTGTATGTCCAGGTAGCTGATCCGGATAGGGCTTTGGACTCAAAGTCAGCGCTGAGCTGGAGATGCAGATGCGTGACTACGGCTTCCTGAGGCAGGGCGTAGGTATGCGGATCGGTGGTTGGGAGTACCTCGAAGGATTGTTCAGTATGATTCATAGCCGGTTGTTATGTTCTGCAAAGGTGCTGCGTATTTCGGGAATTGGTGCGGATGGGGTCAGGAAATTGCTGAGGTGGAGGCGTGGATGTATCAGAGGAAGACATGCACCTTAGAATTTGAAAGTGATGTGTAAATAGTACAGCATAGATCATGAATGCATTATCCCCTAAGTGTCATTTCGAGGGAGGCCTTCAAGCCGACCGAAGAAATCTCGTATCCGCCCAAAGCGAATGTGTCAACAATATCTCTATTAACTCGAAACCAAGAGCCTGTGTAAAAATTATTAGACCTGCTCTATTCCGTACTTCGTATTTATCAGTGTGATTTATAATTTTGAAACTTATGATGCCCTTGAATCAGGAAAATATTTATTACGTGTATATAAGTTCGAATCCATCAAGGACAACAGTTTATACTGGTTTTACTTCGAATCTGTTTATTAGAATTGATCAGCACATTAATGGAAAAGGGAGCATTTTCGGACACAAGTATAAATGCTTTGAAATTATTTATTACGAACAGTTCTTAAATGTAACGGAGGCTATTGCAAGGGAGAAGTACATTAAAAAGCTAAGTAGGAAAAATAAGGATAAGTTAATTGATGCTATGAATCCTAAGCGTGATAATTTGTTATGGTAGCGTGATTAATAGACTTCACAGTGTGAAGTTGCTGGAATTGTAGAATGGGCTTCGCGCGGGGCTGAGATTTCTTCGGAAAGACAATGATCCCAAGCCGCTTGAAGGCGGCAATGGATCAATAGTCTTTCCTCGAAATGACAGCTTAGGGTATAAATGGAATGATCATAGGGCTTGAAGGCGGCACTGGATCAATAGTCTTCCCTCGAAATGACAGCTTAGGTGTTGAATGGAGGAATATGGACTTCGGATGGTATAATACTACCAATACAGGTCTTATAAAACGCTTGGCTATTGCTCTAAGCTGATGGTCGCCTTGACTTTGAAGAATTTGTAATGGGAAAAGGTAACATCGGACTCAAAGCCATCGGCGAGGATGATTTCTTTGGATGTGCGGACGCGGACGAACTTTTTGGTATAGACGCGTTCTCTTTCCTGCTCCCAGATAAGCTCCTCGGATTTGAGGGTGTCTCCGGAGAGGTTGACTACGATAACATTTCCGCGGACGATCGTCAGATTTTTGTTGACATAGCGGATGCCGTAGTTGGCCGTGAGGCGTGAGGTCGGCTGCTGCAGGGGATTATAAAACAGGGCTATGAGTCCGATGGGCATCTCGATAGTCGGTGCGGTATCGGAGAGGTAGCGGATGAGCCTGGGCGTCGTCAGTCGGACTTTTATCTTCGCCGAATCGGAGTAAATGATCTCTACGTTGCGTCCGGTTTCCGTCGGGACTTCGCGCTTGGTAACGCGCTGAATTTCCGCATTGCTCGTCTTTTTGCAGGAAGCAGTCAGGAGTAGCAGGAAAAAAATCAGGAGCTTCAGTGGGTTCATCGCAGGCGGGGAATGGCTCATACTAATCGATTCTGCGGCGCTCAAACCAGCGGAGATCAAAGAGGTGGAATCCTACGGAAGCGCGGATGTATTGTTCTTTGACTTCCTGTACTCCGGTATTTCCGTACTGTCCGGCTTCTATGGAAATGTCGAGACCGGAGCCACGTGTACCGACGGGAATACCAAGTCCGAGGGTAAATGATTTTATAACCGGCTGTATTCCATTGATATTATAATAGGTCTGTGCGTATTTGAGTCCGGCGCGGTACTGAACTCTGCGCCAGAAGGTTTCCGTGATGCGTACGTTATCGTCTAATGAGCCGACGGGGTAGTATTCTCCACCGAGGCCTATACTGAGGGTATTGTTGAGGGTCATAGGAGTCTGGGCAAACTGGAAATCAGACCAGCTGCTGTAATTGAACTGCGTTCCGAGCTGATATATTCCTTTTTTAT
>JBBRLW010000372.1:0-2477 GCA_038231115.1 Bacteroidia bacterium | reverse complement strand
TCTACGAGCGTTTTTCCACTAAAATGATCCTTGCCACATAGCTCGATTGCTTCCTGCGTACCGTCCCATTTGGTACAGAGGAACAGAATCTCGCCGAAAGCCGCTGCATCCGCATTCAATCCCACTTTCTGACCTGTTTTTGCTTCCCAGGCTTTAAGCTCCGGCTTTTCTGGATTTCGTGTCCCCATGTACACTTCATGTCCCAGACCTGCCAGGCCTTCAGCAAGTGTCTGGCCTACAGTACCGCTTCCGATTACTCCTATTTTCATGCAGTAAAATTAGGAAACATTTTATATCCTGCGCTTTCCGATGTTATATTTGCATGGCATGAGGACTGTAAACAATCCATGGATCCGATTTTTGCGCTCCCTCGCGCTCACAGGGATTGCTATGGCGCTTGTTCTGATCCCTGCATGCCGGAAAAATACCATCGAGCCGCCTATAGCCGCTGATAAGCCCTATTATAGCTATTATCCCTTAGCCACAGGAAATGAATACATCTATGATGTGGACTCCGTGTATTACGAGCCTTTCGTCAAAAGGAGCCTGGATACCCTGCATTACCAGATCCGTGAGGCGATTGATACCAGCTTTCCAGACAATACAGGCACCTACGGATTTAAGCTCTTCCGGTACCGCCGCATGAAGGAAACTGACGATTGGGGCACACCACGCGTATATTTCACCAAACGGACAAAATACTACGCCGAGCGGGTGGACGAGAATATCCGCTACGTCAAGCTCACTTTCCCCGTAGAACTCAATGCGATGTGGAAGGGCTATATGTTCAATACGCTGGACAGCCTGGATCAGTATCATTTTAAGTATTCGGAAGTGCACAAAAAATTTACCGACGGCGCCAATTCCTACGACTCCACCCTGACCGTCATTCAGGCAGACTATGAAGATGCCATTCAACGGCTGAAAGGCACTGAAAAATACGCTTCGGGCATAGGACTTGTGTACCTTCAGATGATTGATACCACAACGGTCAACCGCAAAGGAGTTACTTTTTCGGGAGGCATTGTAACGTATCATTTGAAGTCATACATCGTCAAATAATATCCCCTGAAAGCCCTCAGCGCCATATTACCTCTTCTGCTGCTGATCATTCTGAACGACCGGCAGGCTACGGCACAACAGGCCGATACCCTGGCTCCGCATAACTACCTTATTCAACTAAAGGACAAAGACAATTCTCCTTATAGCCTCTCCCGCGCCGGAGAATTTCTCTCGGAAAAAGCCCTAGCACGCCGTGATCGTCAGCATATTATGCTTACGGATGAGGATCTGCCGGTCAATCCGGACTATATCCGGAAAGTAGCAGCCACCGGAGCGCGGGTACTCTTCAGCTCCCGATGGTTCAACTCCATTGTTATTGAAACAAAGGACACTACGGTCTTGCAAAAGCTACAGCGTCTGGATTTTGTTTCCTTTTCACAGGTATTGCGCAAAAAAGAGGGCGGAATCAAATCCGTCAAAGGCGCCGAGATCGTGCTTCCAACGGATGTGTACCGCGATCCCTACTATGGCGCCGGTTTCCACCAGATTCATCTCGAGAACGGGGAAAAGCTCCATGAGCTGGGACTCAAAGGTCAGGGCATGACGATCGCAGTCATTGACGAAGGCTTCAACCGCGTGAACATACATCCGGCTTTTGCGAAGCTTCTCAGGGATCAGAGAATTGTCTTTGTCAAAGATTTTGTCCATTTTCCGGCGCGCAGCTATGTTTTTGGAGATCACGGAATGATCGTATTATCTCAGATGGCCTCTCAGGACTCCGGACGATTGGTCGGGACGGCTCCACAGGCGAGCTATATGCTCCTTACCTCCGAAAATGACACCTCTGAATATCCCGTTGAAGAGGAAGCCTGGATTGCCGCTGCCGAAGCCGCTGATAGTGCCGGAGCCGATATTATTAACTCATCCCTGGGATACACGCGCTTTGATCGGCATGACCTCGACCATACGTATGACGATTTAGACGGAAAAACACTCCGGATCAGCCGCGCCGCAAATCTTGCGGCACGCAGGGGGATGATTGTCTGTAATAGCGCCGGAAATGAAGGTGCAAACAGCTGGTACCACATCGGCGCACCTGCCGATGCCATTGATATCCTCAGCATCGGAGCGGTGGATACGGCAGGATACATCCGCAAATTTTCTTCCCGAGGTCCCTCCGCTGACGGACGTATCAAGCCCGATGTATGCGGCGTGGGCTATCGTACCACCACCACCGATCCGGCCACAAACGGCTACACAGTAGAAAGCGGAACTTCAGTATCCTCTCCGATTATTGCCGGACTCGTGGCCTGCCTCTGGCAGGCCTATCCGATGCTCGGCAATTACGAAATCATGGATGCCGTCCGCAAATCGGCCAATCATTATGCGCATCCTGATAATGCCTACGGCTACGGAGTCCCTGATTTCCTGTTTGCCTGGCAGCTCCTCAAAGAGCGGACTTACATCAGCCCTAC
>JBBRLW010000371.1:0-2480 GCA_038231115.1 Bacteroidia bacterium | reverse complement strand
TATCCTTCAATTGGATAATATGGTATCCAAACTGGGTAAGCACCGGCTGGGAAACTTCACCCGTTTTTTGAAGATTATATACGGCGGACTCAAAAGGATAGATCATCTGGAAGGCGCTGAAATAGCCGAGATCTCCGGAGTTATATTGGGCAGATGGATCCTGAGAATACTTCTTGGCGACCTCATCAAATTTGGCTCCTTTGATAATGGAATCTCTCAGACGGGTAATAACGCGAAGCACGGAATCCTTCTTTTTGGGAGCTGCATCCGGAGAAATCTGCAAAAGAATATGGGAAGCGCGTACCTCCGTTTTCATACGGTTATAGGACTCATCAATGAGCTTTTGAGTGACAGATCGGTCCGTCAGGTAAGGCTGCGCCAGCTGGGAACGATACTGGAGATATTCCTTTTTGAATTTAGAGGTAGTATCTATTCCCTCTTCGCGGGCAGCTCTGACTTTCAGGCGGAAGTTTACGTAGAGATTGAGGTAATCTCTTAAAGATTTTTCACTGTAGAGCGCTTTATCTGTCTGGTTGTTTTTCTCATACACGTATTTGAATTCCGGTACGGTCGTTTTTTCTCCACCGACGGTGAATAGTACCGGACCCGTAGCTTCCTGTGCAAAGGAGGGCAGGAAGAACAGTGAGAAAACTGATAGAATAAGTAATTTGCTGAATTTCATTTCCGAAGAGTACACAATGATGCAATCCGCGCAAAATTAATGATTTTAGCGCGAGGAATGAATATGTGCCGAGATACTGTTAATAGTATAGTGTGCTGCCCAAATCGCGTTTGAGGCGGTAGCTTACATCTCCGGGCGGAAGATTGATCTGGATGAGCTCGAGGGAAATAAGGTTGATCAGGACTTTTTCGGCAACAAAAACCGGAATATCAGCCAGGCGGGCAAAGTCCTCAAGGGATATGCTCCGATAGGACTGGAGATAGTTCAGAATGAATTTTTCAGGTGCATCATAGCGCATCAGGACATTCTGTCCGGTAGCTCTACGCTCGAGTACTTTAAGCAGAATCTTGTTCGCGAGTATGTTTTCATCCGCTCGGCGGACATACAAGAGCCATCGCCTGTCCTCTTCAAGAGCATAGTAAAGCCGTGAGGGATCAGGTTCAATGATTACCTCCAGAACAGTCTTGCCATCAATTTCATGGTTGACTTTGGTGGTTTTGATTTCCGGACGGCAGTATCGCTCGGCGGCGAGATCAATCATGTATGACTCTTCATCGGATTTCACTCCGGTAATGTTTCCGTTGTCTTTGACTCCGATGAGCAGCCGGCCTCCGTTGGTATTTGCAAAGGCAACGAGGGATCGGGCTATTTTTGCGGCGCTCGAGATATTATACTTGAAGTCAAGCTGTATTCCTTCGCCCTGGGAAATAAGATGTCTGATGTAGGAAGATGAGTTGACCGAGATCATGGGAATACAAAGTAAGCGAAATGTATTTGATCCCCGGAAGATGGTTCAATGATAGATTATATATCTTTGTTTCTGAAGCATATATTGTCCCCATGAAATCAGGAAATAGGCGTATTATCCGAAGTCTGATACTATTCAGCTGTATTTTTCTATTGAAATTCAATGTAGTTAAGGCGCAGGATTACTTAGATCCGGCTACGATAAGAAGATTGAAAATCCTGTTTCCGGAGCTTATCAATTATGATAGCTTGGAGCATAAAGGGAGAGCTAATCCCTCCACCAAATTCATTACGGAGTCAAGGTATAAGTTCAGCTATACGGGTAAGGACTCCCTGCCCTCAAAAATAGTATATCAGGGATATCCCAATGGCTATACCTCGGGTTTCTGGACTGGAAGGCATTACAAAAACAGCTTCATCTTCGACCGTTATGAAACCCTCAGTGTACGGGTGCGTCAGATAATATATCGTGATACTTTCCATAACCGGGACAGCGTTATTCTGGGTGTCTATTATGATACGACGAAGAAGTTCTTCGATAGCTCGGAACGCATCACCTATCATTATCGCGGGAAAAGGTTGATTGAAGAGCTCAGTGAAGGATATAGTAGCATAAATTCGAGGTGGTACATTACAGGGCGGGATTCGTTTTACTATAATAATAAGGGCGAATTGAAAACGGATTCTCTCTTCGATACTCCGAATAAGCTGGGTACACTGATTCCATCGGAATACAACATCTATTATCGGTCTGCGGGAATAATAGACTCCGTGCTTAATTATGATGCCCTGTCATCCGGCTCTGATCCTTATATAACGAAGTTCAGACGGACAGCAAAAGGCAGCTCAAAAATCAATGGTATCCTGTTTTATGTTCCTCAAAACTATCCTCAATACATTTTAGAAGATGAGCTTGATTTTTATAACACCACATCAGTACCTAAAGGAATACCCCGGGAACCAAGTGGACTGAGCTTGTCATTTTATGCTCATCCCGGAGGGACTTTGGTATCCCCGAAGCTGAGCTGGACAGATAATTCGAACAATGAGT
>JBBRLW010000370.1:0-2512 GCA_038231115.1 Bacteroidia bacterium | reverse complement strand
TCTATAAAACGTATCTTTTTGACTCTTTACAAATTTATCAGCAATCACGGAAACTGATTTCGTTTGTGAGTCTGAACACGAATTTGTAAGTAGTAATATGCTAAATAACATATAATATTTTATAACTTTTAAACTATTCGATTTATAATTCTTTGCTATGATATTAATGATCATTTCTATCTATTTTTTAAATTTTTCAAAATTGTGTTTACTGATTGTGGATCAATTGAACCACGTATCATATTACCTTTATATTTTACCGGCATTCCGCCTTTTTGATCGAAAATTATTATAACATGTCCTCTGAAATTTCTGTGTACAGTAATGACTTCGGGCTCAGCAGTCCTGATGCAACTGCTTAACAAGGACAATACTATAATAAACAGTATTACTGACGCTTTCATTATTCCAACCAATTTCCTTTTCCAATGAATCGTCTCCACTTACAGCTGGAAATAATAAACTCTCAATTGTCCGTCCCAGTCAAATTCAAGGCAATATATCCTGTGATCCTTCTGAGACCAGGTATAAGAAATTCCGTCTGGTCTCGTTAGCATTCTATCCAAAGAATTTTCTGCCATACAGATGGGCGTAATGTTAGCCAGCCAGATATACTCAACTATTTTTCCGGTTTCCATAACTATTTTGCAAAGCAGACGCCTATCTGCATTGCCACCAAATAGTGCATATATAAATGCACCATCCTCCCCAAGAATTTTTACCCCAAGGGAGTTCTTAAAAATGTTGTCCACCTCCAGGAAGGTGTTTTTTTTCAGATTCCCCAATGAATCGTAAACCAGTAAATGATAATGACCATGTTTACCTAATCTTTTTATTAGGTAAAGATGATCAGAAACATATAAAAAGCCAAATCCACTGGACGCTGTTTGTAAATCTTTACACTGGAACTTGTGTAAAGATCCTTTAAACACATAAACCGAGTCACCGAATGCCCAGCAATATCCATTATTTAAAACCTGAACCTCCATATCGCCACGCGTAAATAATTTGCGCACTACGGACTTGGTTATTGGATTGATTTCAACTCCACGACCTTGAGCAAATTTTTCAAAATGATTAGATAATATATAATTACCATTAGATAATATACTGAAATTATTAGCGCCAAATTTATACAAAGAGTCTATTATTTCAACATTTACCCCCGTAGAATCGTAAACATTTATCTCCTTCTGCACTAAATTTGGGATATAAAATCTGCCATCCTTAACCGTCAGGTTGTTGGGAGCTACAATAAGAGTATCCCTCGGGTCAAATCTGCCAACAAAGAATTTCTGAAACATGGCACTATCAGTCCAGAAATCTCTTGAGGCAATGTGGAAAAGCAGCGTAGGCTTCAGCGTTTTGATAGCCAGGGTATCTATGGTAATCTGATTTGAGTCATATTCCTTTGCCGTAACAGGAACAGCTGCCGGCTTTGGCTCGTGGGGTGTACAGCCGGCCATTAACAAAATGCAAGTCATCCATAACAGTATTCTCATCCTTCTCTATTTCTTTACGGGTGTATAAAAGCCCTGCATATATCTCAAACATTATATAGGGCATCCATTGATCCAGGCAATTTCCATCAGCAAATTACCGAAAAAATCCGCAGATAAGCCTCCCGTCCCTCCATTTTGCCTGAGAGCTTATCCCGCGCTCCATGCTTTTTCCCTAACTTTGCCGGACTGTGCCCATCTGCTATATTACACGGAAAGAACACTTCAATGCTGCCCATCAGCTCCGCCGCGCGGACTGGACGGAGGCGCAGAATGAGGAAGTCTTTGGAAAATGCGCCAACCGGAACTGGCACGGACATAATTTCTCGCTCTTCGTGACCGTCAAAGGCAGGCCGGATCCCGAGACCGGATTCGTCTGTAACCTCAAGAGCCTCAGCCGTATCATCCGGACGGAAGTCGTGGATCAGCTCGATCACAAGAATCTCAATCTCGACGTACCTTTCCTCGCCGGACAGATTCCTTCCATTGAAAACATCGTGGCCGTGATCTGGAGTATTCTCGTGGACAAGATCCCGACGGGCGGAGCGCTCCACAGCATCCGCCTGTACGAGACGGACAATAATTTCGTGGACTACTTCGGAGAGGAATAGGTCCGGCTGCAATGGCACTGTCGCTTATACATCAGGCAATTGATTCGCTCCATTCTCCGGTACAGCGCAGCCAGGGATCGTATTTCCCTGTCCCCGTGTACATTAAGCGGGAAGATCTGCTGCTGGGACGCAATATCGGGAGCAAAATCCGGAAGATCCTCTCCCTCGCAGCCCATATCCGCGAGTCCGGATATACAGCCGCTCTAATCCAGGGAAGCGCCCGCTCCAACCACGTCCGCGCCTGTATGGAGCTGCTGCCGGAGCTTTGTCCCGATGTAGCCTGCCATTATCTGCTGCTCGAGGCCAATGATCCGCAATACAATCTCGTGTCCGGAATCGACCCGATCCGGTATATTTCCCGCTTGGACTGGCCCGATCGTATGCAGATCAGCAGCCAGTGGC
>JBBRLW010000369.1:0-2527 GCA_038231115.1 Bacteroidia bacterium | reverse complement strand
TGATGAGGCTGGTATAGGTGTGGACTTCCGGATCCACGGGAATATCCTTTCCGCGTGTATTGAGGATGAGGATAGGGAGATTTGATGAATCAAGCCTAACATCCTTTGCAGGCCTGTCACCGAAACCTATCGACCAGCTGATGAGCTGATCGGTACTGCTGCTTGAGTACACATACAGATACCAGGTTCCTACGGCTGATTTTCCCTGATTTAATTCCTTTAACAGCTCATCCGGCCTGTAATTTCCTTTGAATGGACCTTTACCGAACCCGACGGAAGTAGCAGCAGTGTCAGTAAAAAACGTACTGTCGTAATTGCTCCCATATCCGTTATAGCTGGTAAGGTTATGCCATGAATTCCAGGGGGAGACAAGATATATGTAAACTCCATAAGTAAGTGAAGCTTTCATCCGGATGTTGACGAACTCCAGTCCGAGGGTACTGTCATTAAGATGAGACAGGCTGGTATCGCTGATATTGATTGCAAAGTAGGTTCCTGTATTTTGGAGTAGGGACGTCCCTTTGGCATAGAAAATCTTCTTTGCTTTTGCTCCTGCTTCTGGAAAAGCCACAAACAGTAGCGCCAGCAGGATCAACATTGGAAATTTGACAGATTTCATCCTAAAATTTAATACTAACTTGACAAAGATAGTCAGTTAAAGTATTATTGGGAATACGTCTATAGGCTTGAAACGGGTGCTTATAAGCGCTTATGAATTATTTTTCCTGAAATTCGTTAGCAAATAAAATGAATCATCTCTACGATTGCATCATCATTGGTGGAAGCTATGCCGGACTAAGCGCAGCGCTGGTTCTGGGACGTGCGCTACGCTCTGTTCTCGTCATAGACTCAGGAATGCCCTGTAACAGATATACACCTCACGCACAGAGCTATCTCACCCGGGACGGCGTGGCACCGGATGCGCTCCGCGAGCTGGCTATGGCGGATGTACGGAAATATCAAACGGTCCATTTTGTTGAAGATAAGGCAGAGACAGCCTTGAGAGATGGAATTAAATTTTGTATCAATACCTACTCCGGAAAGGAATATAAGGGACGTAAAGTACTTATTGCAACAGGAGTACGTGATATATTTCCGGATATTCCGGGCTTTGAAGCCTGTTGGGGGAAATCCGTTATCCATTGTCCCTATTGTCATGGATATGAGAGCCGGGGCTACAAAGCAGCGATCCTGTGTAGTGAAAATACCGGATTCGGCTATCTGAAAACCATCCGGCACTGGAATCCGGATCTCACTGTTTTCTTACAAAGCGGATGTACATTTTCCGAGGATGAGCTGGCACAGCTCCATATTGCTAAAGTGAAGATTGTAGATGTGCCTGTTGTCGAAATAATAGAATCGGGAGGATTGATGAGCGAAGTCATCCTGGCAGATGGCAGCCGGAGGCCTTTCCGGGTATTATTTGCGCCGGTGCCCTCTCAGCAGACCAACCATCTGGCACGAGACTTCGGCTGCAATATATCAGAAGATCGGGATCTTATTATCTGCGAGGAAACAGGAGTAACTTCCCAGTACGGAGTATTTGCTGCCGGAGACTGTACGGTAGAGCATGGCCGTCAACTGGCTTTTGCTACGGCTAATGGGATGTCGGCAGCGTTTTCAATTAATCATCAGCTTATTGAGGAGGACTTTATAGAGTCCCTGTTAGGGAAATAGGCGCCTGTACAGGTTGGATCAAAACGGACAGGCTGCCCTGCAGGCCTGCCAGACGCTCCTATATTTAATTGGAATCCATCGCATTTCCAACGGGTATATAGTAATTTCGCGCCTTAATCCGGACGTCCGACGTATGGGAGATATTAACCTGTTTGCATTCTATCTACTGAGTACTTTAGCGATTTTTTCCGCGCTGATGGTCATTTTCAGCCGGAACCCGATCCACTCGGTACTCTACCTTGTGCTGTGCTTCTTTGCGATTTCAGGGCATTTCCTGCTCCTGAATGCACAGTTCCTATTTGTAGTAAATATCATCGTTTATGCCGGAGCCATTATGGTACTCTTCCTTTTTGTGATCATGCTCCTGAACCTGAATGCTACTTCAGAGCCACACAAACGGAATTATCTTCAGCTGGCAGCAGTCGTTTCCGGAGGAATGCTCCTGCTGGTCGTCCTGGCTTCGCTAAAAAATATGGAAGTGCTGGGAACCGTCACTGCATCCAATAATGAAATCGGATTGGTGAAACCCCTCGGACGTGAGCTGTACCGCAATTTCCTCGTTCCGTTTGAAGTTTCGTCTATCCTGTTTATAGCCGCTATGGTCGGCGCAGTCATGCTCGGAAAAAAACAGCTCAACTGATCCTAATACCCGCATAAGACAAAATATATAATGAATCCTGTCAACGAAGTCATGAGAAGCATACCACTCAACTGGTATCTGTATCTCTCGGCAGTATTGTTTTCTATTGGAGTGATCGGTGTACTGCTCCGCCGGACTGTGATTGTCATTTTTATGTCCGTAGAGCTGATGCTCAATGCAGTCAATCTGCTGTTCACGGCATTTTCGGCG
>JBBRLW010000368.1:0-2553 GCA_038231115.1 Bacteroidia bacterium | reverse complement strand
CCAGATCAGCATCCGCCTGAGAGACCTTCAGGGCAGATTGCTCTACGAATCCAAAGTATCAGCCACCGCCCAGCAAACGGACATCAATCTCCAGCGGCTACATCTGGCATCCGGACAGTATCAGCTGGAGCTGATCGGTGCAGCTGGCGAAAGAATGGAGCGCCTGATCGGAGTGAGATAGCAAAAAAAAGCAGCGAGGAAGAGCTAAAAATTTAGCCTCACTCGCTGCTTATTAAAATTTTTTCTGAGCTTACATCTTCTCGATGACGATGGCACCGGCACCGCCTCCGCCATTGCAGATCCCTGCGACACCGATTTTTCCGCCTTCGGAAGCCAGCACATTAATCAGCGTAACGAGGATACGGGAGCCAGAGCTTCCCAGCGGATGCCCGAGAGCGACGGCGCCTCCCCAGATATTGACCTTGGCCGCATCCAGATTCATGATCTGCATATTGGCGCAGGCTACTACAGAGAACGCCTCGTTGATTTCGTAGAAATCGACGTCTGCATGGGTCTTTCCGGCCATTTTCAGCGCTTTCTGGATAGCGCCTACCGGAGCCGTAGTGAAGTTCTCCGGCTCCTGCTCATTGTCAGCATAGCCAAGGATGCGCGCCAGAGGCTTGATCCCCATGGCATCTGCCTTTTCCTTAGACATCAATACCAGCGCGGAGGCACCATCATTGAGGTTGGAGGCATTGGCTGCCGTCACGGTTCCGTCTTTGATAAACACCGGACGCAGTCCCGGGATTTTAGCGAAATCTACTTTTTTATAGTCCTCGTCTTCCGTAATAGTGACCGTCTCTTTACGTCCCTGTACCTGAACGGGTACAATTTCGTTCGCGAATTTTCCGGCTGCCCAGGCAGCGGCAGCGCGCTTGTAGGAGTTAATAGCATACTCGTCCTGCTGCTCACGGCTGATATCATAATCGGTAGCACACTTTTCAGCGGCATTTCCCATGTGATAGTCATTATAGACGTCCCAGAGGCCATCCTTCAGCACACCATCATACATGGTGGAGTTTCCGTATTTGTATCCCTCACGGGCTTTGTCAAGGTAATAGGGAACATTGGTCATGGACTCCATTCCGCCGGCGACGACCACATCGGCATCTCCGAGCTGAATGGCCTGCGCGGCAAACATCACCGCTTTGGCTCCGGAGGCACATACCTTATTGATGGTTGTGCAGGGCGTATGGTTGCTGAGTCCGGCAAAGAGGGCCGCCTGGCGGGCAGGCGACTGTCCGATATTAGCGGAGAGAACATTGCCGTAGAACACTTCGTCCACTTCGGCAGGTTTGATTCCGGCACGCTCTACGGCGGCTTTAATAGCGATGGCGCCTAATTTGGGTGCCGATAATGAGGCGTATCCTCCTGAAAATGCACCGATCGGAGTACGAACGGCAGATACGATGTAAACTTCCTTTTGCATGAAATAAAATCTATTCTGAATCTATGTTTTAAGCGGAGCTTTCCGCGCGGCAAAGGTACCTATGTTTCCTGAGCTATGTGTATGTACCTGCAATGATAATGCAGGTTCAAAACCAGGGGAAATGATCAGCTTACAGTAATCCTAATAAACAGAAAAGCGGAGATGTCCATTGAGGCATCTCCGCTTTTCTGCGTAATATAATACAGCCTAAGGCTTTATTTCATAATGTCCATGACATCGATCTCGAATACCAGCGGACTGTTTGCCGGAATATCTGCTTCGGTGCCCTGTGCACCATACGCGATGTATGAAGGAATCAGCAGCTTGCCTTTAGCGCCTTTGTTGAAATAGGTCAGCCCCTCATCCCAGCCCGGGATAACACGGCCTTCCCCGACCGGTACTACGAATCCATCGCCATAAGGACGTTTCGGATCATATTTTCCGGCTTTCTTGGCCATTGCTTCTACGCTGGAATCAAATATCTTGTCATTCAGCAGCATTCCGGTATAATTGACCTTGGCATTGTCACCAGGCATGATATTAGGACCTGTTCCCTCCTGATCTATAACGTAATACAGTCCGGTGGAAGTCTTTTTGGCATTCTTGATCTTGTGATCTCTGATATACTTTTCAATGGCCTCATTGTCTTTCTTCACCTGATCTCCTGATTTGGCCATCAAATCAGCCACATACTTCTCACGCTCCCTGACTCTGTCCTGAATGGAAGCCATCCGGCGGGTTTTGTTAGCCGCTTCAAAAGTTGCCTTGTCAGAAATACGGACAAGGTTCAGCGCAAAACGGATATTGGATCCTTTCGGCAGGAACGGCGGACGCTGTTTCTCTGCTTCTCCTTTGAACAAAGAGTCTGATGGGTACTGGAATACACCGCTATCGCCAACGCTCAGCATTTTAAGCGCTTCTTTGATATACGCCGGAAACTGTGGAAAGGAGACCGGAATAAATGCCGGTGCGCCTTTATTAGGACCGTCCATTTTGCGGGTATCCGTCAGTACGGAATCCTTCTCAGTCATTTCCTTGATGTGGAACTCAACGTAATCGGAGTCACCCGGCGTTTTGCCTTTGTGGTCTCCCATAACGCGGTATTCGAGTCCGGACTTGGACTT
>JBBRLW010000367.1:0-2576 GCA_038231115.1 Bacteroidia bacterium | reverse complement strand
TCTGCATCTATAACTCCTGAGACAATCATTCAGCGGGGCGCAATTCTATGTACTCTCATTGATGCTATCGAATTTGCCGGACATCGCGCTGAGGTTATATGTAATCATGCAACCTCAAATTATAATAGTCTTGCACACAGACAGGGAATGCATAAAGCGCAAGGATGGTTTGAAGTCTCAGTAACAGTCAAAAAATCATCTCAACCATTGGACATATCCGATTTAGCCTATTGTCTTGCGCATCCTAGTATGCTTCGGAAAATGATGTTTTCTATAGCAGAATTTGAAGGCTGGTCAGATTATTCAGAATACTACGGTTATCCTGCGGAAGCAACTGACAAGGGCGATTTGTATGTACAGGAAATTTTCTCTGGAACAATACAGGATAATGAAGCAATCAGCTGGCTAATTAAGCAATTAATCAAGCTGGATATTAATATAGATTTACCTTCTGACTATTTAGTATCTGCAGAGGATAAAAATAATTAGATTTTCTTGAAACTAAAATATTGGTCTTATGGTCACTGTGCTATTGTTTCATTGACTCCTGACATGTAAAGGTATATGACTCAAATTTTGCCACTGTTAAGAAGTTTCAATAGATTACTGCTAATTTGCGCCTCGAAACTCCTTTCACGTAGGGAGCAAAACAATAGCAATGAAATTCTTTATAGATACCGCAAACCTCGCCCAGATCCGCGAGATTAACGATTTAGGCATCCTCGATGGGGTCACCACCAATCCCTCCCTCATGGCCAAAGAAGGCATACGGGGAGAAGACGCTGTCATTGAGCACTATAAAGCCATTGCAGCGCTTGTCTCGGGCGACATCAGCGCCGAGGTAATTGCGACAGATTATGAGGGAATGCTCCGCGAAGGACGCAAATTCGCCGCCCTCGCCGAAAATATCGTCGTCAAAGTGCCGATGATCAAAGAAGGCATCCGAGCCATCAAAACCTTCTCCGCCGAGGGGATCCGTACCAACTGTACCCTCATATTTTCAGCCGGACAGGCACTCGTCGCCGCCAAAGCCGGAGCCAGCTTTGTATCTCCTTTTATGGGACGCATTGACGATATTTCCGGAGAAGGCATCCAGCTCATTGAGCAGATTGTTACCATATTTTCCAACTACGGATTCGGCACCGAGGTACTCGCTGCTTCCATACGTCATCCCCTGCACATCGTCCAGTGTGCGGAAGTCGGCGCGGACGTCATTACCTGCCCGGGATCCGTTATTCTCCAGCTCATGCAGCATCCGCTGACGGACATCGGGCTCGAAAAATTCTTATCCGATCACAGAAAAGTAAACGCTTAATTTCATACACTTATGAGCACAGGAAATATTAAATCATTCTTTGACAGGAAAGACACTGAAGAAATGCTTGCCCGCGTAGATCGGCTGGACGCCAGCGCAAAAGCGGAGTGGGGACTTATGCGTCCGAATCAGATGTTGGCACATTGCTCACTGGGATTTGACATGGCAACGGGGAAAATCAATGCTCCGCGCCATATCATTGGAAGGATTATCGGAAGATTCCTGCGCAAGCACGCCTCCAATGACGTTCCGCTGCAACAAAATACGCCGACCCTCCCCGAGCTGCGCCAGAATCCGGAAGAGGCAGGTCCGGAATTCAGCCTGATCAGGCAGGAACTGAAGAACAAGATCATGAGCTTCCACCAGGGAGGCAATGATATAGTGACACGCCATCCGCACCCTTTCTTCGGCAAGCTCCGTCCCGATGAGTGGGCAACGCTCCAGTACAAGCACCTCGATCACCATCTGAGGCAGTTCAAAGGATAGGTTTGTAGAGGATTCCCATCAACAATTTTCTATATTAATAGCAAATGAAAAGTCTTCTTGAAAAGCAGGATCTCGATTCCATTCTTGACCGCCTCGACAGGCTACAGGCTGATTCACCTCGACAGTGGGGAACCATGATGAATCCCAATCACATGCTTGTCCACTGTGCCAGTGTTATGGAAATGGCCTCCGGAAGAATAAATCCACCGCAGTCCTGGCTTGGTAAAATCATTGGGCAGCTCGTCAAAGGCATATTTACCAATAATATGAACCTCAAGCGTAATGTGCCTACAATTGATGAATTCAGGCAAAATACGACGGATAATGGACATGATTTTGAGGAGGCACGTGCCCGTCTCCGGCAGGAAATACTTGATTTCCATAACAAAGGACGCTCGGGAATTACGCCCGCTCTGCATCCTTTCTTTGGAAAGCTGAAGCCTGAAGAATGGGCCGACGGAATGTACAAGCACCTCGATCACCATTTTCGCCAGTTCGGAGTATAGCTATCTGAATCTGAGGCTACTCTGCAATTGCATATTGCTCTGGAGATTAGTAATATAAAAGAATTAAATTCTGTTATAATGGGCTAATGTTCATTATAACAACGTTTATTAACATACTCAATACCAGTCTATTTATAAATTAGGCAATCTTATATACACCAGCCGCAGCATTATGCAGGCTTACTTGATCTTCTTCTTTGATACAATAACTTTTTTTGTCAAAACAACCTTCTTTGCTTTAACACTGACCTTCTTTACAGGAACTGAAC
>JBBRLW010000366.1:0-2579 GCA_038231115.1 Bacteroidia bacterium | reverse complement strand
TGATAAACAAAAGTCTCTATGCCCAAATTTTCAAATATAATTTTGGCGATGGAACGGTGCGCACGGGTGTAGCTTCCTCAGATATCCGATTCGCATTTAATAGTGCAGGGATCTATACCATTCGTTTAGAGGCCAGTGATGTAAGCGGGAAAACCACAACGGACAGTTTTTCCATAAGTGTACACCAAAAGCCCTTGGCTATGTTTAGGGATAGTATCCGTGGTGCGGAAGTACTGATCCACAATCCTTCTCAATATGCCTCAACCTATCAGTGGACATGGGGTGATGGACAGGTAAGTATCAGCAATGATATGAATCTATCGCATATCTATAATACCACAGGAGATTTCCGCATCCGATTATCTGCCAAAGGAGAGGGCGGCTGCACGGACACTATATCCCGTTCTGTATCTATTAATTCGCTGGTCGGCATCGAGGAGCATTATTTACCTGAGGATGGATTTGCAGCATATCCCAATCCATTTGAACACCAGTTAAACATTACTTTGAAAAGCCCCGGCACTCAGAAAGTATATGTACTTGTTACAAGTATAGAAGGCAGGATAGTATTTCAACGGGCTCTGACACTTGCCGTAGGGATAAATCAGTTTGCGTCGGATATGCCTGAGCTTTCTTCCGGAATCTATAAGCTGCAAATAAAAGGAAGCTTGGGAAATATAATATATCACAAAACTCTGATCCACAGATAGCAGTATCTTGAAGTATTTGTGCTTTATATTGCTGAGCCTGATGTTTTTGCACAGAGAGGCAGCGAGAGCCCAGGCTAAATTGCGTTCCATTTCAGGTATTATCAGATCAAACGAGGACAGCCTCCCCGTGGAGGGCGCTACAGTTCTCGAAAAAGGTACTCAAAATGCCGTCCTCACTGACTCACTGGGGAACTTCCTTCTCACAACCTCCGCTGTTTTTCCGATAAAGCTATTGGTAAATGCTCTGGGATTTGAAAGGGCAGATCGTATGGAAAACGCCTCCGGAAAAATGATTATCTTAATCAGTGCTACCGGACTGATAACTAAAGAATACGTAATAACAGCCGAAGGTATTCCGCGTCAAAAGCGGGAGCTGGGCTATTCTGTACAGGAAGTTCAGGGTACGGAGCTGGCGCAGAGCAGAGAAGTAAATCTGGTTTCGGCGCTGTCTGGAAAGGTTGCGGGTGTACAGGTGAACTCTTCTTCCGGTGCGCCCGGAGCCTCATCTTTCATTCGGATTCGCGGGAACAGCTCTATCCTATATAATACGCAGCCACTGTTTGTTATAGATGGAGTACCGATTGATAATTCCTCGCAGAACTTCCGGGGAAATCCTTACAGCGAGCTGCAGGATGTGGCCTTTTCCAATAGAGCTATAGACATTAATCCGGAGGATATAGAGAGCATGTCTGTACTCAAGGGATCTTCTGCTACGGCTTTGTACGGATCCCGGGCCTCCTCCGGTGCCATCCTGATCACAACCAAAAAGCCCAAGGACGGAAAATTGGCCGTTACCATCAGTAGCTCATTCTCTATGGATGAGGTAAATAAGCTGCCTGCCCTTCAGACTCAATATGCACAGGGAAGTCAGGGACAATATGTTACTTCTCATCCGGATTCCTGGGGACCGCTAATCTCGGATCTACGCTATGATGAGGCCGGAACCATCGTATCCAGCAGCAATCCAAAGGCTACCCAGCGGAATGTCAATCCGGTCAATAATACAAAACAGTTTTTCCGCACCGGATATACCTCTTCCACTTCGCTCAGTATATCAGGCGGTGATGTTCATAATTCATATATATTTTCACTCTCCCGCCTCGGGCAGGCGGGCGTTGTACCGCTGAGCGATTTCGGACGCAGCACAGCGCGGGTTGGCATGGAAAACCGACTTTCTTCCCGCTTGAAAGCTTCCACTACCGTTATCTATATTAACTCGGGAGGAACAAGGCTTCAGCAGGGGTCTAATCTCTCCGGAGTTACTCTTGGGCTGTGGCGTACGCCTCCAAGCTATGATAACAGTAATGGATCAAAGGATCCGGTAAATGATCCCTCCGCATATATCCTCCCTAATGGAAAGCAGCGTAGCTATACTTCCGGATTTGATAATCCCTGGTTTTCTATCAACAAGAATCAGCTTACTGATGATGTTAACCGTATGATTGGGCTTACATCATTTACTTATGACCTCAATCGCTATATGAACATTATTTATCGCATCGGTACCGATTTTTACTCCGATAACCGGCATAGCTTTTACGGTTTAGACTCCCGTCAGATTACCTCCGGAAGGGTAGTAGAGGATGAGTCCTTTTTCCGGCAGACGAGTTCTGATCTATTGTTGAATTTCAGGTATGATTCCATAAAGAACTTCAGTCTGAATCTTTTAATCGGCAATAATCTGAATTACAGAACCTATAGCAATGTTTTCAGCCAGGGAGACAACTTGAGCATTCCGGACTATTACAATCTGGCGAATGCATCTTCCGTCAAATCTCAGTCCTATACGGAAAAAGCAGCGCTGGCGGGCCTCTTCGGTGACCTGAAAATCGGCTACCGCAATTTCCTATATCTCGATATTACCGGACG
>JBBRLW010000365.1:0-2597 GCA_038231115.1 Bacteroidia bacterium | reverse complement strand
TCGACGCGAATCAGTCGCGGACCGGCCCGGTAGCCCGTCAAGGTTCCGTCGGCGATGCGCCGACGGATGGTCTTACTGCTTGTCCGCTAAACACTCTTCACAACCCCGCGAGGATCAACCTCGGGAGGTAAATCAGCTCCTGACTCTATGTGGTCTATCAGCGCGGAGGCCAAGTAAGGCGCGAGGCTAAATCCTTTAGTGCCGAGTCCGTTGAGGATATATTGATTGTTTGTGGCGGGGATGGCTCCGACGACGGGTCGGCGATCCCGGGCAGGGTTACGGACTCCAGCCTGCTGGTTTATAATCTCCGGATCGATGTGGAAAACCGAACGGATCTTTTGGAGAATTTCGTCACGTGCGGGCTGTGTTGGCAGAGCATTGAGATCATCCCAGCTATAGGTGGCTCCGGCTTTAAAGCAATGGTCGCCTATTGGTATGATATAATTGCCTTTGAACATAAATACCTCCTCTGGCAGATCATGAGCGCGGAAGGTCAGGATCTCTCCCTTGACGGGTGCAAATGCGGAAGGAGGATAGTCAGGGGCATAGTTGGGTGCAAATCCTCCGGCGAAGATGATCCTGGAATCCTGATGCTTCGTCTGAGGTGTATAATAGTCCTCGATAAGCAGATGATGATCCGACAGATATTTGCGGAAGGCAAAAATGAGTCGGGAGGCATCAACTACCGCTCCATCGCGAATGAGATAAGCTGTGTTATTGGTCTGAAGTATGTTATCAAGTGCGGGAAGATCAGCAGGCTCGGCGATGTTCTCTAAAGAATTATCTCCTATTATACGATAGATCGGCCTTTCTTCAAAAAATGATATGTTAAGGAGCTTTTCCAGCGCCTTATAGGATGCCTGTGCTTTGGGGTATAGCTCATCGTACATCCAGGAACGCTGCATTTTCCGTCCGCCAATCGGATTAATGAGTCCGGCGGCGACGGCACTGGAGGAATGTTGGATGCCTGAGTCATATATAACAAAGGAGTGTCCGCGTTTTAGAAGCTCAAAGGCGAGCGTGGTTCCGGCGATACCCTGTCCGGCAATAACATAGTCAGGCGTGCTCATAGCTCGTCCTGATAAAAGTCGGCAATCTGCTGACGGTATCGGGCGGCGACGTTTCGGCGCTTGAGCTTGAGCGTCGGAGACAGATCATTTGACTCAACTGTCCATTCGTCAGCTACGAGCGCGAATTTGCGTACACGTTCCGCTTCGGATAGATGTTTATTGAGGTTATTACGGATTCCGGCATAATGCGCCAGAACCAATGGATTGCGAATCAGCGAGCTATGGGATGCTACTTCTATTCCCTGACTTAGCGCCCACTCTTTAAGGACAGAAAAAGCCGGGACAATCAGTGCGGAAACAGTTTTCTGATTCTCTCCCACAACCATAATCTGCTCAATAAAAAACGACTCCTTGAAGCGGTTTTCAATGGCCTGCGGAGCGATGTATTTACCTCCGGAGTTTTTGAACAGCTCCTTTTTCCGGTCGGTTATTTTGAGGAAGCCCTCGCTGTCCAGCTCGCCTACGTCTCCGGTGTGAAGAAATCCATCGGTGTCGATTGTCTGGGTAGTCAGCTCAGGCTGATGATAATATCCCTGCATCACAAGGCGTCCTTTAACACAGATTTCTCCGTCCCCGGCTATTTTGATTTCTACGCCCGGAATAGCCTGTCCAACGGTCCCGATGCGGTTTTTGCGGGGTAGAAATCTGTTGACAGCGATTACGGGAGAAGATTCGGTTTGTCCATATCCCTGTACAATCTCGATTCCGGCTGCGGTGAATATTCTGGCGAGATGCGGAGCAAGGGCGGCGCCTCCGCTCACGATTCCGATTAATTCTCCACCTACGGCTTCCTGCCATTTTTTGAAGACCAGCTTACGCGCCAGTTCCAGCTGTGCTTTGTAGAGGATCCCTCTGCCGGAATCTGTCCCATACTTTTCGCCCAAATCATGTGCCCAGAAGAATAAGGAGCGCTTCAGTCCTTCGAGCGCCTCTCCCCTGCTCATGATTTTCTCATAGATCTTTTCGAGGATGCGCGGAACGGTTGAGAATAATTCCGGCTTGACTTCTTTCAAATCAGTGGCGATATTGTCGAGGCCAATGAAGTAGATCGTACATCCGGTGTACATGAATATGGTTGTGACCGTGCGCTCAAATATATGGCAGACCGGAAGCATGGTCACTACCCTTCTGCCGGGGGAAACAGGCAATACGCTGGCCGCAGACTGTACGTCAAATACGATATTATCATGGGAAAGCATGACGCCTTTCGGTGTACCTGTAGTTCCCGAGGTGTAGATAATGATGGCCAAATCCGAGGGCAGTATGGCATCGGCAAGCCCCTCTATCCGCGACTGGGGGATGTGTGCTGCTGCAGGTAGCAGATCCTGATAACATGGAATATCCGGATATTGCTGGAAGGAGTAAATTGCTTCCAGCTGAGGCAGGGCGGATCTTAGTGCATCAATTTTAGCAAACAGGGATCTATCTCCGGTGAAGGCCAAGCGTGCGCTGCAATCCGAGAGAATATATTGATACTCCTCATTGGAGATATTGGGATAGATGGGAACGACGATGGCTCCGATTTGG
>JBBRLW010000364.1:0-2612 GCA_038231115.1 Bacteroidia bacterium | reverse complement strand
TTTTTACCTTTAGGAATATACATTCCTACGGGAATACGCACCGCATCAAGCGGAGCGGCCGGACTAACATAGAAGGAATCCTTTTGCAGGATTTTTCCGGTAGAGTCTTCGAGATTAATACGGACATATCCTTTGCTATTAGGGAATACGGTTACTGAATCTAATGTGAAGCCCTGATTGGCATCGAATACCAGTCCGGTACCGTATGTTCCCTGAGAGAAGGTACTGTACGATCCTCCGGCAGTTCCCTGTGTTTTATTCTTGATGGAAGTATTGTATTCCGTAGCGGATGAGCTTACCGCATAATAGGTTTTTCCTGTAGTGTAAGGCTTGGTAATGAAGGTATCTCCGGAAGCGATTTTAGGTCCGCCAATAGAGTCATACCAGAAGGTGCTGTATCCGGTGAATGTGGTGTACAGCTTGACGCGTCCTTTTCCGCAAAGGATGGTGCTTCCTATTACAGGGGGAGTCAGTCCTGATGATACTCCGATTTTTGTATTCAGCGTATCATTATAGGTTGCGCTATCACCGCTGAGTGCCGTATAGGCAGCAATGGTATAGGTAACTCCGTTGAAAGTATTAAGGCGTGTCGGGAATGTAAAAGTATCTGATCCGCCTGCAGAAATGCTGCGGCGCAGGGTATCGGATAGGGTGACAACCGTAAATCCTCCCAGGGGATTTTTAGAGATCAGCTTGACATATATAGGAATGTTTGTGCTCGCACAGGCTCCGGGATTGCTCACACGGACGGTCAGGCGGGTATTGGAGTCTCCACACTGTCCGCTTAGGGGTGCAACAATGGCTTCCAGGGCTACATCCTTGCAATACACATTATAGATTTTGATATCATCCAGGGCGATATCATGATTGTTCCCCGAGTTTTTATTGTTCACGCGGAATTTGATTTTTACCACGCCTTTATAGGCAGATAAATCTACGGTATGGAGCGTCCAGGCCGATCCAGGTATGGCCCCGTACGTTTTGATACCGTAGTACCATTTTCCGTTATAATTGATGTCAATAAAGAGCTTATTGGCCGTTCCGCCTGCGTTCTGGGAGTGCAGCCAGAAATCCATACGTGGATTGTTTTGTGTGCTGAGGTCAAAGCATGGGGTAGTGACGTTCACGGAGTCATGCTCTTCCGGATTGGCTCCTGTTCCGTCCTCCACGTAAATATAATGTCCTGTGGAAGAACCTGTTGTGTGATCAACATCAGGTCCTGTGTTTGGAGTAGGAGTACTCCCCTGCATGAATGTCCAGTCTTCTGTACCATCCGTAGGATCGTTAACCCAGTCCTTCGGAAAGGAAGAGCCTGATTTTTCGAATGTCTCCAGATAAGGGAAAGCATTGAGGAGCGTTTTATTTACAACCATGAAAGTCGCTGAGTCATTGACTGTATTGGAATCTCCAGGCGTAAGGTTAAAAAGTCTGATCGTATAAGATCCTTTGACACTAAGATTTGCTTTTGTGGAAAATGTACCTGTAAAGGAAGATCCGGATGCAACAGCGGAGCTTAATACGAAGCTATCTGATACCGTAGTACCTCCGTTAACACTGTATCCGAGGAAGATGGTATCTCCGGAATTAAATGATGCTGAACCAGCGTTTAATATTTTGAATCCGACGGTCTCCATACCCAGAGAGCAATCAGAGCTTAAGCCAGTAACTGCGGTAACCGATACATCCTTACTGACGGTTCTAATGATTTCAACTGTGAAATCAAGCGATGAGCCATAGCTATATGATTTTTCACACGCTTTGGTGTGATTTAGTGCCGGAGTAGCTGTAAATCCGTTGGATACGCTTCTCACACGGAGTCTGTACGTGCCGGGAGTAGTACCTGCCGGAATCGTGATGTTTCCAGTATGGCTGGTTGTAGCGGTTGTTGTGGAATCCAGAAACTCTCCGATATCATCGAAATCGCCATCCGAATTAAAATCAATCCATATCCCGTACTGATTTCCATAATTGGTAGTTGCGGTATAGGAGTATGTTTTCCCCGTGTAAAGCCTTGTAAGCGTCGGACTGAGATAGCTGGTATCTACTCCGCTTGCAATACAGGTGATACCTGCACGCGTAGCCGTGTCGAGCTTGAATTTGGTGATGTTAAGCCCTCCGAAGAAGCAGGAGCTTGCTTTGTACGTCGGATAGCAATAGCTGACTGCTTTTGCCGGAATCCAGCTCATGCATAGCATCATAGCTATGGTTCCCGAGCTGATAAATTGTAATAGTTTCTTCATCTTGATCAAACCTGTTAATTTCCGCAAGTTAGCAAGAATTATCAGAAACTTAATCTGCCTGACTATTTCACTGAGCCCGGGGCGATTTGGATATCGCAGTTAAACACCTGAGAGAATTGCGCTATTATCCGCTGGCTCATCTGGTCAAACGTTGGGACTGGCTTTGGAGAATCGGCTAATTCTTCCCTCAGGGAAGTCACCTTTTTATCTGCAATTCCGCAGGGAATTATTCCCTGAAAATGGCTGAGATCGGGATCCAGATTGAAGGCAAAGCCATGCATCGTGATCCAGCGCGATGTTTTCACGCCAAGTGCACAGATTTTCCTCGATTTCGAAGCAGATTCAGGCTCTATCCATACGCCTGTATGCTCC
>JBBRLW010000363.1:0-2630 GCA_038231115.1 Bacteroidia bacterium | reverse complement strand
GTGCAGCCTGATCGCCTTTTCCGCACCAATACCTCGAATGTTTGATAACTCAATAAGCCCAAGCGGAGTATTGGCAATCATTCCATCCAAATCGGGGAAAGATCCGGTTGTGATGATCTCGGCAATGTGAGCCGCCAACTTTTTCCCAACGCCCGGGATTGTAGCTAACTCATCCGTAGCAAGTCCCTGAAGGCTTTGTGAAAAGCCTACAATTGCATCTGCAGCTTTGGTGTAGGCTTTAACTCTAAACTGATCTGCGCCATGTAAGCTGAGTAATTGTGCTGCCAGCTCAAGCTTCTGTGCAATAAACCGATTACTTACCGTATTCATGGGATAAAATTAGGGAAGCGAAGGCTTATCTCAGGTATGAGATATTAATTGTTATTATTTCCCCTCTGAAACCTGACCATTAACGTAATGTTCTAACTTGGCCATTCCGCCCTTATCATCATAATATTTCCAGTCACCGGATTTTTGATCATTCATGTATTGACCGGAAATTTTCAGCTTACCTGTTTCATAGTAGTAGAAATAGGGTCCGTGCTTCTTCTTGACAGAAGTTTTTGGTGCGGCAGCATTGTTCGGATCAATGGAAGTCGTCTCCTTAAAAGAGTAAACCTCTTTAGGACGGGTTTTTTCGGCATCGTAATAAGTTTTGCCAAAATCCGCACTTTGGGCAAAGGATTTTTCAGCTCCAAATAAGATACTGATCCCTAATGCCGTGTATAGTAAAGTCTTTTTCATGGATATACTTTTATATATGTATGCAAATGAACTACCATCTAACTGATTAAATTCCAGTTAGGCTGACCTTCTTTTTTAGTTCGGATATAATTGCTGAGGTAGGAATGCTCCGACATCGTTAAATGAGGATCTTGCTCAGCAATTTCTATGGCAGCTTCGCGGGCAAGGATCAGCAATTGACGATCTTTTGTGAGGTCAGCAATTTTCAGATCTATCAAGCCGGATTGCTGGGTTCCGGACATATCTCCAGCGCCTCGAAGGTTGAGATCCACCTCGGCTATCTCAAATCCGTTATTGGTGCGGCACATAGTTTCCATACGGGTACGGGACCCTTCTCCGAGCTTATCTCCCGTCATCAGGATACAATATGACTGCGATCCACCCCTTCCTACACGTCCTCTCAACTGATGAAGCTGAGACAGTCCAAACCGCTCTGCACTTTCAATGACCATTACAGAAGCATTCGGAACGTCGACCCCTACCTCGATCACTGTTGTAGCGACTAATATCTGCGTTTCTCCCTTTTTGAAACGCTGCATTTCGGCATCCTTATCCTGTGGAGATAATCTGCCATGAACCATACTGATCTGATATTGGGGCGCAGGGAAATGAACTTCCAGATCGAGCAGGCCAGTCTGCAGATTTTTAAAATCGAGCTTTTCCGATTCTTCAATCAATGGAAACACGACATATATCTGCCGCCCGAGCTTAACCTGCTCTCGCATGAAGCCATAGATTTCCAATCTTTTGTTCTCGCGGACATGTCGGGTCAGTATTTCTTTGCGTCCCGGAGGTAGCTCATCAATAACGGATATATCCAGATCTCCATAAATCGTCATGGCTAAGGTGCGAGGGATAGGTGTTGCCGTCATAACAAGTATATGCGGAGGGATATTATTCTTCTGATATAATTTGCTACGCTGTGCTACTCCGAATCTATGCTGCTCATCAATTACTGCCAGACCCAGATTGCGGAATTGTACCTTATCCTCTAAAAGCGCATGAGTTCCGATCAAGATATTGAGCGACCCTTCCCGAAGCATATCATCAATAGCCTGCCGCTCTGACTGACGTGAGGAGCCTGTTAACAATTTCACCGTAATTCCCAGTCCGAAGCTCATCTGATCTATGCTTTTATAATGCTGGGTAGCGAGAATTTCAGTTGGCGCCATTAGGCATGTCTGGAATCCATTATCAATTGCAATGAGCATACAAAGCAAAGCTGTGATGGTTTTTCCGGAACCTACATCGCCCTGTATCAGTCGGTTCATCTGATGGCCGGTTCGCATATCATTCCGGACTTCATGAATAACACGCTTTTGAGCGCCAGTCAATTCAAAAGGAAGATGATTTGCATAAAAGCGCTGTACATTTTCTCCTACTCTGCTGAAAACAAAGCCCTGTACCTCAACCTTCCGCAGCGATTTTTGAAGCGCCATATCTAACTGTATCAGGAAAAGCTCTTCAAATTTGAGCCGATTGATGGCCTGAGTAGCATCGGACAGGCTATCTGGGAAATGTACTTTAATGAATGCCTCGCGGCGGGAGATAAATTTATTGCGCTGTAGTAAATCTGACGGGATAAGCTCTTCAATTTCCTTATTGACCTGTTCCATGAGAATGAAAAGCAAACGGTGGATATTTTTGGAATCCAGTCCGTTAGCTGTCAATTTTTCTGTTGTAGAATATACAGGTTGAAGGCGGAGGGGCGTTTGAACTTCTCCTGTGATTGTGTGGATGAGTTCCATTTCCGGATGCACAATGCTGTAATTATCGCGGAATACGTTCAGCTTTCCATAGACCAGATATGTACTGCCGGGTTTGATAATTTTTGATATTTGGGCAGCACGCTGAAACCACACCAGTTCTATTTTGCCCGTACCATC
>JBBRLW010000362.1:0-2652 GCA_038231115.1 Bacteroidia bacterium | reverse complement strand
TTTTTCTACCTTCGGATATTGTGCCTTGAAAGCTGCTTTTACTTTTGCCGGAACGTTTTTTTCTTTGATTTTTCCGCCTGCAAAAGCGACACTCATTGAAGCAGCAAATACGGCTGCCATTATTACTGACTTTTTCATATATTTTTAAATATAAAGCAAGATACTACCTGATCCTGTAGTGAATCTGTAGCGGAAGGTTTTTCCTATCTACAAACTAATTCTGAGTGCCAGATTGACAATCCGGCCATCAATTGGAGCATATAATCCCCTGAACGTCGGACGGCTGTACGGCCCGATCACAATCTGCTCAAAACGCGACTGACGGACGTCAAAGATGTTCTCACAGTTCAGGACGATGCTCACGCGGGAAAATTTCTTCTCGATCATCGCGGCCCAGAACCAGTAGTTCCGCCCTTTGATGCCTCCCTCAGCGATGTACTGATTCCCGACCCAGCTATTCTCTATTCCGAAGCGCCATTTGTGCTCGATTTCATACGCTACTGTCGAGGAAAATTTGTCCTGTGGGCTGAATAATACAAAGTCCTTTGCGCCGGACGAATAATTTGCTATCGTATGATTATATCCCACATACATGTCTATAGCTCTGTACTTCATCCGGATATAGGTGTCGGTCCCTTTGGAGAACGTCAGCAGGCCGGAGTTGATGAGCCTGACTTCCTGGGTCTGGTTCTGATTCTCGATGATCAGCGGATTGGCAATTTGCGTATAATAGAAAGCCTGATTCAATTGAACGAGCAATTTCGTGGCAATATGGAAGCTATAATTGATATCCATGTTAACGCCTATAGATCGCTCTGCTTTTAGCTGATTGTTCAGCGGCAGGAGATAACGGATATTGCTTCCGAGCGTCTGCTGGCTGAAAATGGTCGGCGTTTTATAGCCGAGTCCGCTGCTCAGGCGGATGGAAAGCTGATCTTTTGGCTTGTAGAGCAGGGCAATACGCGGCAGGAAAAAGTTTCCATATATATTATGATGGTCAAACCTCAACCCAGTCTCTACCAATACCTTCGGAAGTATTTTCCAGCCGTCCTGAATAAATGATCCCAGCGTCTGATAGTAATAGTCGCGCAGTAGCGTGGAGTCCGATTGCAATTTCCGGAACCGCTCGTCAATATAATTTAGTCCACCGACGATGTTATGCCGCTTGAAATCTGCATGATAGCTCGCCTCGTAATAATCGGACTGCTGCCTGCCCTGAAATATAAATCCGCGCTGCTCAATATTCCTATCGAAGAAGCTGCTCGCGCCCTGCACATTCAAAGACTGATTTTTCCGGAATCCCCAGCTAAAGTGCATATCCAGCGTGTTGCGCGTGGACTGGTTCCGTTCATAATATGCGTGTGTAGTATCCGATTTGAAATTGATGGCCTGCATATCTCCGCCTGCACGATTTTCCAATAAAGTATTCAATCCTGCATTCAGCTTGATATTCGGATGCAGATAGAAAAATACCCGCGGGTGAATGAGTCCCGAGCGTATTTCCGGTACATCGGAAAATCCATCCTTGTTCACATCCACGGCCTGCTGATTGGTTATACCTGTAAAGAGAGTAAGTCCTATATATTTCGATTTCTTGGCATAATAGGCATTGATGTTGGTCTCTTTCAATGTAGACTGGTTCAGCGTCAGGGATACCTGCTGGCTATCCGTTGGCTCTTTGGAGACCAGATTGATTAGTCCGCTGATTGCCCCTCCGCCATAGAGCGTAGAAACCGATCCCTTAATGACTTCCACCTGCTTGAGATCCAAAGGAGGAATCTGGAGTACTCCGAAGCTTCCGGAAAATCCGTCATATAGCGGGACTCCGTCCCTCAAGAGCTGCGTATATTTTCCGTCGAGACCCTGCATCCTGACCGATGCACTACCCGTTACCTGAGAAGTCTGCTGGATATGGATAATGGATAGGTCACCGAGGATGCTGGCGATGCTGGAGGGCTTAATCGTATTTTCTTCATTCATGTCATCCTCACCGAGCACTTCTACTTTCATGGGAAGGTCTTCAATGCGGGAGTTCGTGCGCGTCGCCGTCACAGTGACTTCTTCCAGTTCCTGTCCCAGTGCAGCAAGCATAATAACGACCGAGCTACGTGATGAGTCTAATGGGAAGCTGGCACCAAAAAACCGGCTCAGATATCCGGTATAGCTAATTTCGAGGATCTGTTTGCCATCGGGAACAGCATTGAGGATGGCTTTCCCCGCCTCATCAGTCAATGCTCCAAGCTGCGTGCCTTTGATCCGCACTATAGCCCCTAAAAGAGGATCTTTAGAGCTGCTGTCGAGTACGGTAACCGATATCCGGTTTTGTGCCCGGGCATATAAGCCGCTCATTAGAAACACTATGAGTACTGAAATCCTGACTGATTGTTTCATAATTTATTGTTTAATAAGTAAAGTCTGAGTGTATGGATACCATTTATAAAAGTATAGGAAGGTACGATCCCTGCCGATTTGCTAATGCTTTCTACAAAGGAAAGCCCCAGTCCCAGTCCGGTACTGCTCGGATCGGATTTACGGAAGCGTTCAAATAGCTGAGATGCTTCCGCTTCCGGTGCCGTGCCGGTATTGGATATTTCGAGGGCTTCGAGACTTAGCTTTATCTCAATCCGGCCTCCGTATATGTTGTGCCTTATC
>JBBRLW010000361.1:0-2655 GCA_038231115.1 Bacteroidia bacterium | reverse complement strand
TCAAAGAAGAATGATATTGAGGAAACTGTAATCCATGAGGTAGGACACAACTGGTTTCAGGGGATATTGGCTACTAATGAGCGTGACCACCCCTGGATGGACGAGAGCTTTAACAGCTACTACGATAATCACTTCTATGAGAAAGGGGTACAGGGCGGAAGCTATGTCAAGGATGGTGCACGCGAATATGATATTTTGAGCTCTTCAGAAGAACTGTCCCAGTTTGCAAACGTAGCTCTGGCCCGCACCGGAGAAGATCAGGCTTCCGGAATGACTTCAACAAGTTACAGCGAGCTACAATATCAGAGTAATTTCTATGGGAAAATTCCGGCAGCGATTCAGTACCTAAGGCTGTATGTTGGCCCGACAGTATTTGAAAAATGTATCAGAAGCTATTATGAAGAATGGAAATTTAAGCACCCGCAGCCCGAAGACATGAAAGCTTCCTTTGAAAAAACATCAGGGAAGGATCTTTCCTGGTTTTTTAATGGGTTCATCAATACGGACCGGCGCATAGACTATAGTATTAGCAATATCATGGAAAATGGCGATCAGGCCAGTATGAAGATAAAGAAAAAAGGAAACCTTGATATTCCTGTGATGGCAGCAGGAATCAGGGGAGATTCTACATCATTTTTCCGCTTTATTCCCAATATAGATAAGGACACAACCATAACTGTCCCGAAAAATAATGTATATATACTTAATCCTTATGTACTTATACCGGATATTAACTCGGTTAACAGCCGCTGGGATTCTAAATATAAGGGCAAAAAGCCGATTACCATACGTGGATATTTCGGTACGGAGGACTTCAAAAAGACCAATGTATTCATCGCCCCGCTGATTGGATATAATTGTCTGGATGGATTCACTCCAGGTATAGGCATTTACAATGACCTGATCCCTGCAAAAAGATTTATTTACTTTTTTCTTCCACAGTATGGGATAGATACCAGACAATTGGTAGGAATGTCCCATTTAGCGTATAATTTTTTCCCTTATCAGGAAGATAAAATGCACCATGTGGAAATAGGAATCTATGACCGGAGATACAGTGCCGAAGGATTTACGGGTGATGTATATAATCGCTTCGCGGGTTACCTCAGCTACCAATATAAGAACAAGCGCAAGGCATACTCGGCACTGAACGGCTTCAAGCTCGAGGTACTTGATATCAGGCATAACGCCTCACGCGAAGGCGAAAGTCTGAGCCTCAGAACCGGACTGCCTGATAACTATCAGGTATATAATGCCATATATACAAATGTGAAAGGCAACCGCATCAAAGGATATGACTTGAAAATCAAGTATCAGCTGACAGATAATTTTTCAACGATTCAGGCCAGCCTAAGTGGTAAAAGGCCGAGCCCTATTCGGAGACAGATGCTCTACGGACGCCTCTTTGCCGGAACATTTCTCAAAAATACCAATGTGTGGAATAGAGCCTACATGCCACTTAGCGGAACAAACGGATACTATGACTATTCCTATGACAATATCTATTTTGACCGAAGTGGTCAGAACAATTTTGTAGGAAATCAGATAGAAATTGATAGAGGAGGATTAAAAGCTCAGGTCAATAATACTCTGGCTACGAAGAAGTTTCTGTTTTCCGGAAATTTCAGCGCATCCATTCCTTACCTGCCTATCCATGTATTCTTTGACGTAGGATTTTTGCCCGATGCTGCATCCTCTACCATCAGTACTTATTATACCGGAGGTTTGAGCCTGATTGTTAAAAAAGACGTTTTTGAAATATATTTCCCATTCATCTACTCTAAGAGCGTTAATGATCAGATTCAGAAGTCAGCACCTGATTATCGTTCCCAGATTAGCTTCCTGTTTAATTTCAAATACTTTAGTCCTTACAGGATTAGTAAGCAGCTTGATAAAATATTATAATGACCAATACCGAAAATAATAACTGGATCTCTTCAGAATCAGAACTTTGCAAAACATTTAAGTTTGAGACCTTTCCCGAGGCAATGAAATGGATGCAGGAAGTAGCTCAGGTAGTTGAGGCTATGGACCATCATCCGAGGTGGATTAATACCTATACAAGTGTAGAGGTACATCTAACTACGCATAGCTCTGGAAATGCAGTAACTCAAAAAGATCGGGAGCTTGCTTCCGCTATGGATGCAATTTTTGTAAAGATCAATGGATAAGCAGATTCAGATAGATACATTAGATAACGGCCTCCGATTAGTTCAAAGGAAAAACAGTTCAGAGATTGTTCACGTCGGATTAATGCTGGATGCAGGGTCACGTGATGAAAACGATTTGGATAATGGAGTAGCTCATTTTATTGAGCACACGGTTTTCAAGGGAACAAAAAAACGCAAGGCGAGAGAGCTTCTGACAATGATTGAAAAAGTCGGAGGGGAGATCAACGCGTACACTACAAGGGAAAAAACGCTGTTCTATGTCTCCTGCCTGAAGCAATATGCGGAGCGTGCTTTCGACATGCTTTCCGATCTGGTGTATGCACCGACGTTTCCCGAGAAGGAGAATGAAAAAGAGAAGAGCGTCATCCTTGAAGAGATCGAAATGTATGAAGATTCTCCGGATGAGAGCATTTATGATGACTTTTACATTCATCATTTTAAGGGACATTCTCTCGGCTACAACATCCTTGGGACTCGGGAGACC
>JBBRLW010000360.1:0-2655 GCA_038231115.1 Bacteroidia bacterium | reverse complement strand
ACGGGCACCGATCGTTACGATTATGGGTCACGTGGATCACGGGAAAACTTCCCTGCTCGATTATGTCCGCTCTGCGAACGTAGTTGCCGGAGAAGCCGGAGGAATTACGCAGCACATCGGAGCTTATGAAGTGACATTAGATAGTGGCAAGCAGATCACTTTCCTTGATACACCGGGTGACGAAGCCTTTACGGCCATGCGTGCTCGTGGAGCCAAGGTTACCGATGTAGCGATCATCGTTATTGCGGCAGATGATGCCGTCATGCCTCAGACGCGGGAAGCTATATCACATGCGCTCGCCGCCGAGGTTCCTATTGTATTCGCTTACAACAAGATAGATAAAGATGGCGCCAATCCGGACAATATCCGGAAGCAGCTTGCCGAAATGAATATCCTCGTAGAGGAGTGGGGTGGAAAATATCAGACTCAGGAGATATCCGCCAAAAAAGGACAGGGGGTTCCGGAATTGCTTGAAAAAGTACTCCTCGAATCTGAAGTCCTTGATTTGAAAGCCGATCCGAAGAAGCGCGGAACAGGTACTGTTATCGAGGCGTCATTAGATAAAGGAAAAGGAATTGTGGCCACTATCTTGGTACAGAGCGGAACGCTCAGCATCGGGGATCCGATCTTGGCCGGAGCCAATTCCGGAAAAGTCAAGGCAATGTATAATGAGCGCGGCGCGCGCGTGAAAACAGCCGGACCATCTACACCGGTTCAGGTACTTGGATTTGACGGCCCGCCTACTTCCGGAGATAAATTCTACGTTACCGAGTCCGAGTCCCAGGCACGCGAAATATCTTCCGTCAGGAAGCAGCTTCGCCGTCAGCAGGGGATCCGTGCCCGCAAGCATATCACACTCGACGAGATTGCACGTCGTATGGCCATCGGAAACTTCAAAATCCTCAACGTCGTCATCAAAGGAGACGTGGATGGTTCTGTGGAAGCCTTGGCAGATTCACTCATCAAGCTTTCTACTGAAGAAATTCAGGTCAACGTTATTCTCAAGGCCGTTGGACCAATATCGGAGTCAGATGTATTGCTCGCCTCGGCTTCCGATGCGATCATCATCGGATTCCAGGTACGTCCTTCTCCAGGAGCGCGCAAGCTTGCTGAAACCGAGGAGATTGATATCCGCCTCTATTCCATCATCTACGATGCAATTGAGGAGCTGAAATCAGCAATGGAAGGCATGCTTGCCCCTACCCATGAAGAGAAAATCACTGGAAATATCGAGATCCGCGAAGTGTTCAAAATCACCAAGGTCGGAGCCGTTGCGGGATGTTATGTCCTGGATGGTAAAGTATTCCGGAACAATAATATCCGCCTCATCCGTGATGGCGTGGTTGTATTCACTGGCAAGCTCGGAAGCCTCAAACGCTTCAAGGACGATGTCAAAGAAGTCAACCATGGCTACGAGTGTGGACTTACCATCGATAACTATAACGATCTCAAGGTCGGAGATATCGTGGAGAGCTACGAGATCACTGAAGTTGCGCGTAAGCTGTAAAGCACGCTTACGCTTAGACTTTTAACCCTTAAAATACCTCATTGGGAATCATACTCAAAACAGCCGCCGAAATTGATGGCATCCGCAAGGCGGGACACATTGCACGGGGGGCGCTTAATCATATCGCACCACACATACAGGCAGGAATTACTACGCTGGCTATCAATGAGATGGTAGAAGCTTATCTTGCAGAGCATGGGGCCATAGCTGCTACCAAAGGATACAAAGGCTATCCGGCTTCTTCCTGTATCTCGCTAAATGATGTAATCTGCCACGGAATACCGTCAGATAAGGACGTGCTTAAAGACGGGGATATTGTCAATGTGGATGTTACCGCAATCCTGAACGGATTTTACGGAGATACCTGCAGGATGTACCTGGTAGGCGATGTAAGTCCGGAAGCACAGAAGCTGGTAGAGGTCACAAAGGAGTGCCTGAATCTCGGTATTAAGCAGTGCTATCCCGGAAATTACCTCAGCAATATAGGCTTTGCGATATCCAATTACGCCCGCCGCAACGGATATTCCGTAGTTACGGATTTCTGTGGACATGGGGTAGGTATCAAATTTCATGAGGATCCGGAAGTATTGCACGAAGACTCCAGGAACAGAGGACCCAAGCTACGTCCCGGCATGACCTTCACCATCGAACCGATGATCAACCAGGGGAAAGCCCGATCCAAAGTAGACCGCTTAGATGGATGGACTGCCCGCACCATCGACGGCAAGCTATCTGCACAATTTGAGCATACGGTACTCATTACGCCCTCTGGTGTAGAAGTCCTGACCGATATTGACAACGAATATCCGATTTCCTAAGCCGACGATATTATGAAATACTACCTCACAGGATTTATGGGCAGTGGAAAATCCACCTACGGCGCCGCATTAGCCTCCGAAATGGGCTATGAGTTCCATGATCTTGATAAAGCCATAGAACAGTCTTCCGGTAAAACGATCACGGAGCTATTCGCTATCAAAGGCGGTGAAGAGGGCTTCCGCAAGCTGGAGTCCGATGCCTTACGTACTACGGCAGCACTTCCTGACAATACGGTCATTGCCTGCGGAGGCGGTACACCGTTCCACACTGATACTCTGGATTGTATGACAGCAGAGGGGAAAATTATTTTCCTCAAGCTAGTTGACGGT
>JBBRLW010000359.1:0-2687 GCA_038231115.1 Bacteroidia bacterium | reverse complement strand
TCAATATCGGAGTTGCCCTATTAGTCGGATTTATTATCCTTATGCTGGATGTCCATTTGTATCACACGCTGGCTAATGTATTCTATGGATTTATGATCCTGCTGCTTATTGCGACCCTCTTCATCGGAAAAGTCGTCAATGGAGCGAAAGGATGGATTGTGCTGGGCGGATTTCAAATACAGACTGCCGAGTTCATGAAGGTGGCTACGGCACTGGCATTAGCCAGATTCCTCAGTATCCATGAGATAAACATGGCCAATAGAAAAGATATCGGCTATGCCATCGGATTTATTGCCCTGCCTATTCTTCTGGTGCTTGCACAAAATGACACCGGATCAGCCCTCGTATTTCTATCCCTGTTTCTGGTCTTATTCCGCCAGGGACTAAATCCTGTTTATATTATTATCCCGCTTTGGGCAGGAGCCATCTCTCTGATGGTACTGATATTCGATAAAACTCCGGTGATGATTACACTGGGAGTAATTGCGGTCCTATCCTATTTTGTAGTCAGAAATTCATTCCGAACCGTTATTCTACTGAGCCTGATCACAGCGATGAGCTTCGGAGTCGTATTCGGGATAGACTTCGCCTACAATAAAATCCTGAAAGATTACCAGCGGGAGCGTATTGAAGTACTCATCGGGAAAACGGTTGATAACCGTGGCGCAGGATACAATGTTCACCAGTCCCTGATTGCCATCGGATCAGGAGGCCTCAGCGGCAAGGGCTATCTGAAAGGTACTCAGACCAAATTCAATTTCGTCCCTGAACAAAGTACGGATTTTATTTTCTGTACGGTAGGCGAGGAGTGGGGATTTATAGGAAGCCTGATCGTTGTAGTGCTGTTTCTTTTCCTGATGCATCGGATCATTGTTATTGCCGAGCGCCAGAAATATCTCTTCAACCGATGTTATGCCTACGGAGTCCTCTCTATATTTTTCATTCACTTTCTGATTAATATATCGATGACTCTTGGCCTATTTCCCGTAATTGGAATACCACTGCCTTTTATCAGCTATGGAGGATCATCCATGCTGAGCTTCAGTATTCTGCTATTTATCCTGCTCCGGCTTGATGCAGCCAATGAGCTATCATATTAGATCAGCTTCACACTATTCCTTATCCGTTTTGATCAGCTGGATAATTTCCCCCTCACTGGACATATTCTGACCGTCGAGCTTTCCAAACTCCGGATCATTGACATTAATTGCCTTGGATATTTTTTCAGGCAGCAATGCAATCTGAATAACTTCTTCCATCTGTGAAACAAAATGGAACGTTAAACCTTCAATGTACTTTTCCTTGATATCTTTAATATCCTTGCGGTTGAGATCACTCAGGATAATTTCCTTGATTCCAAGTCGTTTGGCAGCGAGGATTTTCTCCTTTATTCCCCCGACGGGCAATACGGAGCCGCGCAAAGTGATCTCGCCCGTCATCGCCAGCTTATTCTTGACCTTTCTCTGCGTGTAAGCCGAGGCAATAGCCGTTAGCATCGTTATCCCTGCGGATGGACCTTCCTTCGGGATAGCTCCTTCCGGTACGTGGACGTGCAGATCCCAGCGCTCAAAAGCCGAGGGCTTTATTCCAAACAGCTCGTATTTAGATTTGATATACGTCAGTGCCGTCATGGCGGATTCCTTCATCACATCTCCAAGCTTGCCCGTCAGCTGAAGCTTGCCATGTCCCGGACTTAATTTAGCTTCAATATACAGCACATCTCCACCTACGGATGTCCAGGCCAGGCCGGTCACTACGCCCGCCATATCCTCATCGTGGAAGACTTCTTTTTCAAAGATTTTAGGACCCAGAATAACTTCGAGTTCTTCCAGCTTTACCTCGGCTGATTTGGTATCACCCATAACGATGCTCTTGGCGCGGTTACGCGCTATGGCCGCAATGCGCTTTTCAAGTCCTCTGACTCCAGACTCGCGGGTATAATCTTCGATCAGCTTCTCGATAACCGGAGGCTTGATTTTCATCTGCTTATCCGTTAGTCCGTGCAATTCGCGCTGCTTTGGAAGTAGATAGCTCCGCGCAATCTCGATTTTTTCTTCCACCAGATATCCGGAGATGTCAATGATTTCCATACGGTCTTTCAATGCCGGATGAAGGGTGTCGAGTGTATTTGCGGTCGCAATAAACATGACATGGCTCAGATCATAAGATAGCTCCAGATAATTATCGTAGAACGCATTGTTTTGTTCCGGATCCAGCACCTCAAGGAGCGCAGACGCCGGATCACCTCGGAAATCATTTCCAATCTTGTCTATCTCATCGAGGATAAATACGGGATTTGATGCCTCTGCCTTTTTAATGGCCTGAATAATTCTCCCGGGCATAGCTCCGATATAGGTCTTGCGATGTCCTCTGATTTCAGCTTCATCGTGGAGTCCACCGAGGGACACGCGCGTATATTTCCGGTCAAGAGCCTTGGCAATGGATTTCCCCAGAGAAGTCTTACCAACTCCCGGAGGGCCATACAGGCACAGGATCGGACTTTTCATGTCGCCTTTGAGCTTGAGCACCGCGAGATACTCCAGTATTCTTTCTTTTACTTTCTCCAGTCCGTAATGATCTTTATCCAATACCTTCTGGGCTTTTTTCAGATCGAGAGAGTCGGGAGTAAATTCATTCCAGGGAAGGTCGAGCATGAGCTCCAGATAGTTGAATACCACCGAGTACTC
>JBBRLW010000358.1:0-2694 GCA_038231115.1 Bacteroidia bacterium | reverse complement strand
GAGGCCTTCAAGCCGAGCGGAGCAGGCATTACGCAACGGAGAAATCTTCATTCGCAAACGCCTACACTCCCATTTGCTCGGAAGATTTCTCCGCTACGTTCGGAGGTCTGGCGGCTTGAAGGCCGCAGGGATCAGGTTCAACCACGCGCATGGCAACGCGGGTGGTCGAAATGACCTCTTGGATAATAAAGGCGTATATCTCCATGTCCGTCATTTCGACTGGAGTTTTGTCTGCGCAGCGAGGCCTTCAAGCCGAGCGGAGCAGGCATTACGCAACGGAGAAATCTTCATTCGCAAACGCCTACACTCCCATTTGCTCCGAAGATTTCTCCGCTACGTTCGGCTTCCTGTACCGTGCCGAAGCAGGGCGGAATCCTCTCTCCGGTCGAAATGACCTAACGGTCGTAGGACTCAAATCAATTCTTACCAATCCCGTCTGTATGTTGTATGGCTACGGGATTATAAATCCCGTCAAGCGCTTGGGCAGACGCGCGCGAAGCCGATTCGCCATTACAGACGCAGAGACTACTTCGGCATCATGTAGCTCCTACAAATTATGGCGGAATCATACATGGCTTTCGCCTTCAATATTCACAGCGCATTACCTATTGTTCCGTTGAAGAAAGTATTTTTGCACGGATGACTAATTTTCTACGGATAGCTATGCTGATGCTGCTATGCTCGATATTCTCGATTTCCGTGCAGGCGCAGTCCAGTCCAGTGGATTCCATTCCTGCGGGTGCGCACCTGAAGAAATCAACCTTCATCCGGTATTATGGCCGCGACGATACCTCCCGCGCCATGATACGACGCTATTTCAACCGCAGAAGAGCAATCTATGGACTATTCACCGATTCCCGTGCGGCCTTACTGTCCCGCATCAAAACCTATGACAGCATCGGAATAATGCGTCGCGGATACCGGCATCACGTGGGCAAGACGGTGGAGCGGGAGTACTTCAAGCTCAAAAAATCCAGCTTTATGACCCGCTACAGCAAGGATGACTCCGATGCAGCACTGATCCATATCATGTTTGCGGACCGTACCCTCGGATTCCTTGCAACTACAAGCTACCTGACGCTGCGTATTCTGCCCACATTAATCTTTGTTGCGAAGCCCAATGCCGGCGATATATTTATCGGAGATTACCTGACCGAAGGGCTGATCCCACTGGCCGGATCCGCCACCGGAACCTATATTCTGCTCAATTCCACCCGCAAGAAGCTCTATCATTACCTGCTGTACTATAAAAAGTACGGATATATGCATCCCAATATCAGGGAGCGGATCAAGATCCGCATCGACAAAGTAGATCACAAGCGCGGCAAAGATGCCTATAAAGCACGCCTCCGCCAGCAGCTGCAGCACCCCGAGTACGAAAATCCTGACCTCTTCAAATAATAACATACACGCATGAGCCAGTCCACTGATAATACCTCCTCAGCCATCGAATATGCACGCGGAATGATTTCCGATGCTGACCTGATTACTCTCTACCTCGGGATGCTTCGTCCACGCATGATCGAAGAAAAAATGCTGCTCATGCTCCGCAAGGGACAGGTCAGCAAATGGTTCTCCGGCATCGGACAGGAAGCAATCTCCGTTGGTGCCACTATGGCATTGCTTGAGGACGAGTGGATTATGCCCTTACATCGCAACCTCGGCGTGTTTACCTCCAGAGGCATTAATCTGGAGCGTTTGTTCGGCCAGCTGCAGGGAAAATCCTCGGGCTATACGGGCGGAAGGGAGCGCTCCTTCCACTTCGGAGTGCGTGAGCATCATATTGCGGGAATGATTTCCCACCTCGGGCCCCAGCTTAGCCTCGCCGCCGGAACCGCACTGGCGCATAAATTATCCCGCGAGGGAAAAGTATCTTTAGCCTTCACCGGCGATGGCGGTACTTCCGAGGGAGAGTTCCACGAAGCCCTCAATACCGCTGCCGTATGGAGCCTGCCCGTTATTTTCCTTATTGAAAACAACGGATATGGCCTGTCCACTACCACCAAAGAGCAATTTGTCTGTAATTCCCTGGTGGAGCGTGCTTTGGGCTACGGAATGAAGGGCATCCGCATAGATGGCAACAATATTCTCGAAGTATATGAAACCATCCGCGCTTTAGCGGAGGATATGCGGGAAAATCCGGCGCCTGTCCTTGTGGAGTGCATGACTTTCCGGATGCGGGGACATGAGGAAGCCTCCGGCGTCAAGTATGTCCCGCAGGAATTATTTGAAGAATGGGGCAGGAAAGATCCGCTTGAAAATTTCGAGAAATTCCTGCTGGAGCATCAAATTATTAGTCCGGAGCAGATCGAAGGATGGCGCTCAAAATTCAGCACCGAAATCACGGATGCGCTTGAGAAAGTCCTGGCCGAGCCGGCTCCGATTCCCAATCCGGAGAAAGAAATTCAGGACGTTTATGCGCCATTTACTCCGGAAAGAAGCTCTGCTGATACCGGCTATCTCATCGCTCCGGCTACTCCGGATACCCACAAAATGCGACTGGTTGATGCCATTCAGGATGCCATGCGTCTGGCCATGCGCAAATACGATAAGCTCATCCTCATGGGACAGGACATTGCAGAATACGGTGGCGTGTTCAAAGTCACCGAGGGCTTTGTGGAAGAGTTCGGCAAAGAAAGAGTCCGCAATACGCCTCTTTGTGAGTCGGCCATACTCGGAATTGGGCTTGGGCTT
>JBBRLW010000357.1:0-2704 GCA_038231115.1 Bacteroidia bacterium | reverse complement strand
TGGGTGTCGAGAGCCATCCTTTGCTGTATGTTATCACAGGCTTGGCACCGGCCTGCTCTACATGGATATGGATGGAATCCCGTACCTGGCAGGTAGTAGCATTATCCTGTGTCAGCACTCGGAAAGCAGTGTCTTTCCGTGCTTTGAAGGTCAGGCTGGATAGCTTCGAGGAATCTGACCAGATATAGAATGCGCCTGAGGCGGATGCGTTGCTGACCTTAGTCGTCAGCGTTATAACAGAGGAATCTGCGGCGCAGGCGAAGGTATCGCCCGAGATCCTGACACTCAGGTCGCGGATGATCGCAGAGCCGGTATCAGACTGCATGCACGATCCATCCTGCGCGGTGATGGTATAGAAATATCGTCCGGCTTTGGGATAATTATGCACTACAAACGATGAGCTACCCGAGAGGGTATCATCACCCGACCATTTGTATGTTGTAGAACTGAGTCCGCGGCTGTTGACAGAGTAAGAGATTTCTCTGCATCCTGTCTGCGGAATCGAGACACTGTCATAGAGCGCGTCGAGCTTCGCAATGCGGATGGAATCGGAGTATCGGCATCCGGTGCCCGATGCAAGGCTATCGATAACAGAGAAATAGAGCGTCGTATCTTTCTTCGGATGGATGCTAATTGAAGCGGTGGCCGGCCCGTTCTTCCATTGATAATAGACGGTTCCGGAGGATGAGGCGGGTGTCAGTGTTATCTTTTGGGCACTGGTATCGCTATGACATACGCGCGGCGAGAAGGTTTTTGAGACACTAAAAGGCGCGGTTACTGTAATAGATCCGGAGTCGATGATGAGACACCCTCCGCTACCTGCTGAAGCGCGCCATTTGTATGTCCCGGGCGCACTGTATCTGAAAGTTACGGAGTCTCCGCTAACACTGAGTCCGCTATCGCCTGTCCATTGTATGGTACCGATCTTGCCTCCGGCGTGCTTTGGACGGGCTATAAAAGTAGCGAGTCCGCAGCTGGCCGAGACTGATGAGGTAAAAGAGTCAGGGCCAGATACGATACGTATTCGCAACTGCTTCGAGGTTGCTCCTGAAAGTGGACATACATTGTCCTTTGCAAATATGGTAATCGGATAGGGTTCTTTACGCAACTGAGAGGCATCAGGCGTCCAACAGATGGTTACTCGAGGATGCGCCTTGCTTTTCTCAACACTTATCGTTGGAGCGGTTCCGCCCCAGGGCCAGCTGAGGGTGGAATCCACGAAAATGCTATCCGAGGAGTTTACATCATAGGTATTCAGAGTAAAGCACTGTTTGGTTCCGACGCATAAGCTTGTATCGGAGCATGCTCCGCCATTCAGACCGGAGAGGGTCGGGATGGTGTTGGATTTATTATCTATTAAATATAGACTAATATCTCTGGTAATAGAAGCCCTTTTAAATGCTATTCCAGAAGCATTAAATCCATACACCTCTGCAGTGTATGCGATGACGGTGTTTTCTGTTTTAGTAGCTTTAAAATGGATCTCTCCCGTGACGGAATCTATAAAAAATCCTTCGCACTTGGTCGGAGGTGCCCAGGTAAGTATTCCCGTAGATGAAAACCCGGAATACTGAAAAGGCTTTTTATATGAATATGGACTGTTATAGGTAACTTGAATCCCACTGGATTCAAAAGGAGGAGTAATGCGATAAAATAGGGAGTCGGCTTTTGTACCTGGTACTGAGTCAATAAATACGGCGGAGCCATCTAAAGTCATACAATTATTAGTTGGAATCAGGACGAGAGGTGGAGTATTGAAGCTCAGACTTGACTTTCCAGTATTACAGCGATTTATATAGGCTTCTATAAAAAAGTAATTAGGTGAAATATTCGTTATTACATTATTCCTGCAACAGTCTGACCATGAAATTTTTACATCACAACAGGTTGATATTAAACGTTTGGTAATAAGCCGACCTGTAAATTGTATCTGTTCAATCCCATATTGAAAACTACAGGACGAATTTGGACTATATGAATTAGGCGAGGATTTGCTACAACGAGTACATGACTTTTTACAGGTAGGCGTTATTTCTTTTACTCGGGGCTTGTTTACAGAAGCAGTATTTGGTCTTGTTGAACCACAGGCTGTCCAGTTATAGGTGCCCGGAGCTAATGTAATACCATTGCAGTCCTTATAAATAGTTATAGTAATATTATATGTATCTATTCCGACACGTATCCAGGATATATCACCACCCATCACGTGGGTAGCCTTTGCTTTGCCTCCGCTACCGATGATCAGGCAGCTGATAAGTGTTAGTAGTACGAATAACTTTTTCATAGCGGTTGAGGTGATTTTTATCTCAAAGCTACAAATAATTTCATTTCAGAGCTTTAGCCCTGCATATTTCTGCTACTGCGGGCTAATAGGCACTAATAGCCAAATCCGAGCTTCTGCTTTTCCTTGCCATGCGTTTTAAGCTCCTCGCGGAGGTTTAGCATGTCTAATGCGGCCGCAGCGGCTTCCCGTCCTTTATGTCCGTGTGCACCTCCGGTGCGTTCTTCGGCCTGCTCGAGGGTATCAACAGTCAATACACCGTAGATTACAGGACGTTTATATCCGATATTCATCTGCGAGAGGGTACGGGTAACGCTGGAGGAGATATAATGGAAATGAGGAGTCTCGCCCTTGACCAAACATCCAATGCAGATGACGGCATCCATGCCCGCCAGATCGATCATGTATTGTGCACCCAAAGGA
>JBBRLW010000356.1:0-2721 GCA_038231115.1 Bacteroidia bacterium | reverse complement strand
GGAGTTCCTGCGGATAATCATCTCGACGAGCTTTTGCGTTACCAGGTCATCATCTATGATGAATACTTTTTTAAGCGGTAGAATGTCAGTCATTGCTTTTCAAATTAGGGTGTATCGTGACTGTGTAAAGTATAATCAAATGTTGCTGATTGTCAATTATAGGGTAACGGTGAAGGTAGTGCCATAGTTTTCCTGAGACTCGACGCTAATCGTGCCTCCCAGGGACTCTATGAGTACTTTGGTGATATACAGGCCCAGGCCTTTGGACTCGGTATGACGGTGAAAAGTTTTCCGGAATCCGAATACTTTTTTCCCGTGCTTCTCGAGGTCAATACCCAGTCCGTTGTCAGATATAGTAAACACTGCCTTGTCATTTACAATCCTCATACCAGCGCGGATGACCGTCTGCCGCTCGGTAGAGGCGAACTTGACGGCATTGGATATCAGATGACCAAAGATAGTCAGGAGATTTTCGCGCGGATAATACAGCTCGGTACCCGCAACGAAATCGGTGCGGATAATCTCCTGATTAATGTCCTGTTTCTGGGACACGCGGCGGAGCGCTTCCTCAAATATCTGGCTGACATCAATGATCTCGCGGTGGATGGTAATGTCTGATTTGACCTGTACTACTTCAATGAGGTCATAGAGCGTAGAAGAAAGGTTATCGACCACATCCGATACCATATTGAGGTACATCCGCATATCTTCCGGACTTTGGGCATCTTTGCTCATCTGCTTTATTTGCATAAGATTAGCTACCGGGGCACGGAGATTATGGGAAGTGATCTGCGTAAACTCTTCCAGCTGACGGTTCTGTGCCAGAAGCGTCGTATTTACTTCCGTCAGCTGCTTGTTGACGTTGACTACCTGATTTTCAAGGTCTTTCCGCTCATGAATATCCCGGAAAAAGAGATTTATTTCATCCTCCGCATCAATATTCACAACCACCCCGAACCAGCGGTTTACATCCAGGGAAAGATATTCTTTTTGTTGCGGGAGGCGGGTATCAAGGCAGGCCTGGATCAGGGGATAGATATTGACGTTATAATCCTTGAAGTGATCTCCGAGCGATGTTCCGATGATATCGGAAGCAGGCATATATTGCTGGGCAGTAGAATTGAGGAAGGTTAGCTTGAGATCCTTATTAAGACGGAAATAGACCTGATCGAGGGCATTGAAGACGGTTTCCATGATCTCGTTTCGGCGGTTGTAGCGCTTCCGGATTTCATCCTGCTCCGTAATGTCCTGGAATCCGCCAAAGAGGCGTACCACCTTTCCATCAAAATCTTTTTCAGCCCGTATGGTTACCTTGACAATTTTCTGTAAACCTTTTGCATCAATAAAAGGGAGCTCCATTTCGGCAGGCGTTCCATCTTTCTGGCATTCTCCCAGAGCACTTTCAAGCTTTTGCCTTCCGGGGTAGGGATAATAATCCAGACCGTTCTCTAATCCGAGCTCGTCATAATTCTCCGGCTCCAGTCCGTAGATTAAATATACCTGAGGCGACCAGATGAGCTTTCCGGAAACCAGATCAAGCTCCCATCCGCCTATCTTGCCGAGTAATTCCGTCTCACGGCTGAGCGCTTCCTGGCGGCGCAGGGTATCCGAGCCAATTCTATGATGGCTGATATCTATGTGTGTCCCCACAATGACTTCGGCACGGCCTGATTCACTGCGTTTGACGACCTGTCCGCGTGTGAGGATCCATTTATAGGTACCATCACCGGTTCTAACTCTTGATTCTACTTCGTAGCGCGGCTTTGAAGTATCATTAATACATTCGCTGACGAGGTCTATAACCTTCTGACGGTCATCAGGATGGAGCATTTCACGCCAGAAATTGCGCGTATTTGTGAGGCTTTCCTGCTTATATCCGAGCATTTCTGAAAAACGCTCTGAATTCCACACGCTTCCTGAATTAACATCCAGCTCCCAGATAGCATCCTGCGTGGAGGCAATAATGCTTTCAAAGACACGGTTATTTTCCTGACGCAGCCAGCGGCCTTCGTAGGCTTGTGCATCGGTCTGCCTGGTAGGTGGCTCATTATCATCGGAAATAAGAAAGCCATGCTTCTTCATGGATGTTATATCCATGTGCGTACCTACCAGGCGATGTGGAGAGCCATCGGCCTGGCGCTCAATAACTTTTCCGCGCGTAAGGATCCAGCGGTAGCTGCCATCCCTGTGCATCATCCGCGTTTCAAGCTCATATTTGTCATTGCCCGGCATGCGCACCCACTCAAGCGCTTTTTTGGTGCTCTGGGCATCCTCGGGATGGAAGCGTCCATGCCAGGTAGCTACATCAAAATCGGCTTCCTGAGGGTCAAATCCCAGCATGAGCGGCCATTGATCGCTATATACCGATGTATTATCTTTCAGATTCCACTCCCAAAAGGCATCGGAACTACTGATATTATGGAGACTACGGAGATCTTCTTTATCAAATTTCTGCACTGAATCTCCAAAATCGCGGGATGCATCATTTTCGAGCGCTTTGATTTCATCAATGCAAATCAACAGGCCGGCCAAATGGACAGGGTATCCTTTTTCATCGCGCCTAAGGACCCTGGTCATACCCAGCATCCAGTGTAATGAGCCATCGCGGGACATTATTCTGTACTCAATATCAGTACGATCAACGCCCTCTTCTACTCTTCTGCGGTGTGCCTCAGCGCCCAGAGGACGGTCTTCCTCAATCGTAAATTGCTGCCAGAAAGC
>JBBRLW010000355.1:0-2734 GCA_038231115.1 Bacteroidia bacterium | reverse complement strand
TGACCTCGCCGGAACCTATTTCTTCCCCCGTGACCGCGATGGGTCCAATATCAAGCTCTCCTTCACGGATTTAGATATCAAGGGCGGACTCAAATACTATCTTTCTGACTTCTTCTACGTCATGGGCGAAGTCGGTCTGGGATATTACATTACCTCTATTGCACCCGCCAATTCCGATCTGCACGATGAGCTGAAAAGTTCTTTCAACAGCAAGGCGGGATTCGTATACGCGCCGGCCATCGGATATATTATCCCGACCTCAAAGAGCTATTTTGACGTCTCCGTACGCTTTCAGGGCTCTACCGCCAGCTGGAAATCCGCCAGCAGCAACTCCACTACCATCGGAACCTTTGCCGCACCCGGTCCGCCGAATACCTTTGCCATCCGCGTAGCCTATAATTTGAAATAGGCGCTTACATCAGATAGAGGCCATTTCCTGACTCCATACGAATCATTTAATACCGAAAAGGCTTTATGGTAAGCTTTTTGACAAGATCAGTATGGAAATAAACAGGGCAACCTGATGCATTTTCCAATTTTTTTGACTTTATTGCCTGAAATTTAGGCAGAAAGCTTATGACGCAAAGAACTAAGTACATCGCTGAATACCTCATCAACTCCAGTCCGGAGTTCCTTTTCAGCTATATCAGTACCCCATCCGGACTGGCGATCTGGTTCGCCGATGACGTAACCCTCAACGGAGATATCTATACCTTCAAATGGGAAGGCTCCGAGGAGCGCGCCAAATTCCTTTCCAAGCGCTACGGCAAGTCCGTCAGATTCCAGTGGATTGACCGTCCGGATCCGGAAGTCTTTACCTTCGAGATCGTCGTGGACGAGCTGACCAACGACGTTGCCTTAGTCATCTCCGACTATGAGAACGAAGATGATGTGGATGGCTCCAGAGCAATCTATGACGTCTGCGTAGAGCGCCTGCGGCATACCATCGGAGGGTAACCGGATTCATTAGCCACCGGGGAGAGCTTTTCCATCGCGTACTGGCTGATATCGATGCTTCGCCAGAGGATAGCATCCAGATTTTCAATAGATTCCCTTGTAGTATTCGTCTTTCTGATCGTCAGATAAGAGCCATTTGTGAAGTATTGGGCACATCCGCCTGAATTTGTATGGAATTTTCAGTGATTTCAGTATATGAATTAACATCACAGGCAAGATTATGAATACTTTACAACTGGAATCCGTGTTTCCGAAATTTAACAGGCTGCTACAATCGGCGCCTGTGCTTTTCCTGCTTCTGAGCTTTTGGACTCAGGTCTGTTTTTCCCAGAATGGCACAGACAATGAGGTCAGAACCCAGAACTATATCCTGCGTAATGATATTTTAGTCACTCCCTGTGACTTTTCAGACGGGACAACCATAAAATCCGGAATTGCACCCGCCAAATCAGCGTATTCCAATGCCCGTGATAAATTGCTGCTGCTCAGAGAGGAGCTAAAGACCAGGAAAACGAGCTTTGTGCAATTGATTAAAATCCTTAAAGACACCAAAATGAACCTTAAGGATCAGGAAGCAGCGCGGGATAACCTTGCAAACAACCTCAAATACTCTAATCTGAATTTAAGCAGCTTCCTCAAAATTCGTCCCCGATCTGCGGAAATTACGACTAACATATCGCATCTCGTAGAAAGTATCAAGAAAGACAGCAGCCTGATGCGTGCTCTGGAGCTGAAGATATCGGACAATCAGGATCAGCTGCGTAACATCAGCACGGATAGCATTTTCACCGCCGAAAATGACATGTTAGGCGTTGAAATGCAATATAACGAAGCCGTAGTCCTGGAATCCAAAGCCAGAATTAATCTGGAATATGCGGAAAAGCAATACGCTCCGATACAGATTCACATCGGGAAAAATTATCGTTTCTGGAGGTTTGTATTAGTGAATCAGACGCTGCCCAATCAGAATCCAGCCGGGAAAGTCATATATTTTAATGAGTTTGTCAATAAAGATCATCCGGACGATAACGCGAAGTATCTGGCCTCCGTGTTTAACTCAGCGGACAGTATGTATGAGTTCAGCTACAACGGAGAGAAAAGTCAGGTAGTTATCAATAAGCGGAAATACTTTATTATTGCAGAATCCGATTTTAACAGATCTGCCGAGCCGTATTACAGTACCGAATTCCGGCGCAGAGGCGGCAGCTGGACTGCAGGCGTCATCGCATTGCCTATTAAATTACGTCCCAGTAACCAAAGCCCATCCAATTATGGACATCGAAGCTTCAGCTTCTCCAAAGACATATCCCTGGGGCTTACAGCCGGCTATAAATGGAGGATATCGCACTTCAAGAACTATTATCTCAATTTTCTGGTGTCTCCCATAGGCTTGGGAAACGTTACAGTCGATGAAACCAACACCGTCGATTCCAGTGTGGAGCATACATCCAGGAATATCGCTGCCTGGACAAGCGCAACAGGCGTAGTCTTTGACTTCAACAGCTTCCAGTTCGGTCTATTTACAGGCTGGGACATGATATCAGCCAGTGATAACACTGCCGGTTGGATCTATCAGGGCAAGCCCTGGTTTTCTATTGGCGTAGGATTCGGAACCGGCATATTCAATACCAATAGCAGCAACGGACAATCCAAAGCAAGCGATGACACCCAGGAAGCCGATAAATAGCGAGTATGCCGTGCACTTAGACGCGCTCTATTCCTTAGCCCTTTACCACACTCCATACCGCGTCGGCGGCGCGGTGATTAATTGGCTGCT
>JBBRLW010000354.1:0-2745 GCA_038231115.1 Bacteroidia bacterium | reverse complement strand
GTATTTGATTTTGCTTAAACGCTTTTCCGTTCTGAACGAGAGTTGATTGGTGATATTATTTACTCCCTGGAAATACTTTTGTTCGTAGTTGAGTATTTTAAGAGAAGACGTTTCTTTATTTTCAAACTCATTATTATTTCCAAGTACGTCTTCGCAGGTACTTACTATACCATAATAGGATGGGTTCAGGCTGACAATCGAATTATTCAATTCTGGATCTGAACCGCTGGGTATGCCGTATTTTTTACTGCCAACAATGAGCGATTTGTGTTCAGATTTGAAGACTTTAACCAAGGAATCCAGTACATTCATTTCAGTATTTACAGACAGCTTTCGAGACTTTCTGATGTAAATCTCCAGCATCACTTTAGATAGTGCCTGTGAGAGCATTCTTTGGCGCGATACATATCTTATGTAATGAGAGTCAATGTCCTGATGACTCAGTATTTTCTGTTCTTCAACTCGCCACCAAAAGATAAGAATGATAATTCCGGCACAGGCAGCGACTGCATAAATAAAACGCTTCCTGCTATTAATTAGAGACATATACCCAAAGATAAAAGCAGGATTGGCTTGGTGATCAGTAATTCGATGAAAATGCTGATTCAGACGTTAAAAATTATAAGCGATGTTTCCAAAATATCCTCTTCCATCAGCGGGAAGAATTCCGGGTCCCGGATAGCCGTCTGCTCGGCGCGTAAAGTAGGAGCTGTTCCCCAAATTATTCAAAGTGAAACCAAAGGATAGATACCTCCAGCGGTAGCTGGCAGATAAATCGATGACCTGATAGGAAGGAATAATCCCATTTACAGCATTGGGTGTAAAGAAAGTATTGGTTGCATCAGTAAACTGTTCGGAAGTGTAAGAGTATTGCAGAGTCGCGCTAAGCAATCTCTTCTTGAAGGTGATGCCCGTCCTGTATATCGTTTGGGGAGCATACTCGACTTTTTTTCCAAGAATGGACTTCTGACTGGTATTGATGTATTCTGCATTAATCAATGCAAAGGAATTGAAGATGGAAATCCCACCCAATTTTACAAGACTAAAATGTTTCCCGAAATCATATTCTATGTAGGATTCGGCTCCCAGACTCCTTGAATCAGCGATGTTAGTCCGGTATCTGAAAACATTGAAGTTAGCATCAGATTTAGTCAGGACTCCAATACGGTTGTTATACGCCAGATAGAATCCCCCGACATCAAACGTTAAAATATCCTTATATTTACCTCTGTAGCCGAAATCCAGGTTATAACCCTTCACATCCTTAAGGTTGGGATCGACCTTGAATGATGAGTTTACAACACGTATATCATTAAAATTTACGGCAGAGTACGACTGTGATATGTTGTAATACGCATTAGACCATTCGTTTACTGTCCAGCTTATTCCGAGTCCCAGCAATGGAAAGCTACGTGCACTTGATCTTTGGTCACTGATTTGGGCTGTATCTGTTTGAAAGTATCCTGTTGAATTGGTTTTGATATATTCTACCCTGGCTCCCGGGGTGATACTTAGTTTTTTACTAATTCTGAAAATATGCTCGGAGAATACGGCGAGGTTCGTCGAAGGGAATCGAAAGTCCGAGTTATCAAGCTTATCCGGATGGATAAATCCATAATTTGCATCCGAGCCATCTGTTCCGAGTCCCTGGCGACGATGGGTATTTCCCTGATACCCTCGAACCCCAACAATCCATGAAAATTTATGCGATTTGATATAGTAATCTGTTGCAAACCGAGCTTCCAGACCCAGATTTAGATAGTTATCAATCATCAGGTTTCTGTTTGGACGGTAGTCCGGTTGATTCGGCGGTATAAGATTACCTACGCTGCTTCGGGAGGCGATAAGAGAAAATAGCCTGATATTAATCCTTTTGGTATCAGAAAACGTATAATCCAGGCTCAGAGCAGGGATCAGCCATTTTGCCTGAAAGTAATTTCTGTTCCTATCGGACTGTCGGGGGTTAGACTTAAACTGAGCATCTGTGAGTCCGCCCGGCTGTTTCATATTATATTCCATAGCTGTAATGTCTAAAGCGAGCTCGAGCTTTGTGCCGATCCTCTGTTTTAAACTGCCATAGATGGTATTGATTTCAAAATCCGAGTTCTTTCTGTATCCAGTTCCCGGCTTATGATTATAGAAAGCATAGTATTGCGTTTTTTTAGACGTTCCTCCAATACTATTGAAGCTGTTAAACAGCCCATACGATCCGTATGTCTGGCTCAATTTGCCTGAAACAGCTTTATCAGGAGAGCCTGATCTCATTTTGAAATTGAGCAATCCTCCGAACTGACTTCCGAATTGTAGCCCGGCAGCTCCGCGTATAATTTCAATCGACTCTACTCCATCTGAAGGTGGTGTATAGTAGGATTCCGGATAGCCCAGTGCATCAGCGCTGATATCATATCCATTCTGCCGGCTATTGAACTCTGAAATACGGTTTGGATTTAGTCCCCTGACTGCCAGTCCGAGCTGAATACCCGCCCCGTCATTTTCTATAACATTGATCCCCGGAATTTTACTGAATAGCTGGCGTGTATTGTTGGTCGCCATATTTGCATTGATCAAATTAAGCTCAATCAGCTCGTTTTTTTTGCCTTCGTAAATTGTTACACCCTGAATTCCCTGCCTGAATCGTGTTGCAATTTTAGTCTGGGCAATAACTGTAAACTCTTTGGTTTTTAAGTGCTTATACTTAAGGGTTAAAACGATAAAAACTGTATCCTTATAATCACTTGAGGGAAT
>JBBRLW010000353.1:0-2746 GCA_038231115.1 Bacteroidia bacterium | reverse complement strand
GCGCCTGTGTGTCTCCGTAGTAGAGATCCACATCGCGTGCTTCCAAAACAGCCATTCCTGCAAAAATACAATTCCCTGAGGGGACTCAGGTTAAGAAAATGTTTCCTAAACTCAACACATGAGCTTTGGATGTAGCTTACTTGATATCCATCAGCTCCACATCAAAATAGCATTAAACTACGATTAAGAAGAATATCATTCTAACTACTACTCTCATTTTCAATGATAAGCAGCACATCTTTTTTCAATATCGGAACATAATCAATTATTATTCCCCATACACGCTCCTTTTCTATTTGTCTGTAGCTATGCGTAAGAAAATTACGAGCATCAGCAATAAGTCTGGCATCTCTTATACCTTCCGGACCTCTGTTTTTTAGTACGATTCTCATGGCTTCTCCAATAGTAATCAGATTACGCTCAAGAGCGTCCTGCAGCATTGTATTACTTTTAAAAAACTCATAATCAGTGCTCTCATTCATATACGACTCAATCCTTGATATGCAAGCCAATATATCCGCGAATGCCAGCCGAATTGCGCTATCCATAGATAGACTCTTTAGTCTGATGAATCTCCTGACGTAGGAAATCATGCTTTATGGCACCATCGCTGAGCAAATCCACATCTCTTTTAAGGCCATCTTTAAGCTCATAATAGGCTGCCCACAAATGTCGTCCCCGTTCAAGAGGAGCCATAGTGGCGTCCATCTCCACAAAAACATCTATATCGCTTTCCTCAGTAAACCGATCAGTCAATACAGATCCGAACAACCACGCTGAGGTAATATGATGCCGCTTGAGAATCTCAATCAGCTGGGGCATATTCGGTTGAAAAGAGGGATGAATCATAATATCATTGACATACTACACGCTCAGACCTTAAGCGTATCCCTTATTACTTGATATCCATCAGCTCCACATCGAAAATGAGGATAGAGTTGGCTGGAATACTTCCTGCCGCATTGGCTCCGTAGCCCATGGAAGAAGGGATAATCAGGACGGCTTTTCCGCCTTTGTTGATCATGCCGATGCCCTCGTCCCATCCTTTAATTACCTGACCCGCTCCGAGTGGAAAGTCGAAAGGCGTCCCACGATCACGTGAGGAATCGAATTTGGTACCATCCAATAGCGTTCCGGTGTAATGAACGGATACCGTCTGTCCTTTGGTCGGCTTGGCGCCTGTCCCAGTCTGAGTCATGGCGATGTACATTCCAGAAGCGGTCCTGGTCGCTTTCAGGCCTTTGGATTTGATATATTTCTCCATGTTGGCATCCTCGGCGCCTAAGGCTTTGCGTTGTTCGGATAAGGCACGGGAAGTCTGCTCGGCTTTGGAGATGATTTCTACAACTTTAATCTCATAATTCAGTGTAGTTCCGGGAGCCAGATAAGCAGGACGCTGTGACTCATTTCCTTTGAATAGCGTATCCGTAGGGATTTTAATCGTGCCGGATCCACCTTCGCCCAGCATTGGAAGCACGTCCATCAGGTCCCCGGGGGACTGATGTGCCTGAAGCGCAATCGGCACCGGACGTCCACCCGTTTCTCCGGCACCTGACATTGTATTCAGCAACACGGAATCTTTGAAATTGGTAATACGCAGATGCGCTACGATGACATCATTAGGCCCAGGCAGATGGTTGGACGTTTTCAGGTCATACATAACTCCGGAAGGCGTCATGCCTTTTTTATCCTCCATCATCAGCGGCGTTTTGGGAGCTGCCATGGTTGTTGAAGTAGAAACCGAGGATTTTTTGACCATCGTTTTTTTACTCATCCCCGACTTCCCCATTTTAGTAGAAGTAGCAGTCGAAGTTTTAGTCGTTTTAACCGTTTTTGTCTGTGCAGATGCATCTGACTGGCTGATCAGCATGGCTCCGGATGCCAGCAGGGTAATGAGAATCCTTTTCATTCTTATTTTGAATAATTCTGCGAAGATAAGCCTCCGCCTTGTTTTATCGGATATGTATAAAATGATGCCGAAGCCGTGTGGGGATAGGCAGGCCATCCCTTGGGATGATCCCGATTCATATCCCTTCCATTGGTACAGGCCTGCAATGTGCTGATAAAAAACAGTCCCCATCACTAAATATGCGCTATTTTTGCATTTATAGCAATGTTTTGAGTGATAAAAAATTAGATGCGGCGGCGCTCCAGCAGAGTCGGTTCAAAGAAGACATTGATGAGAATCCGGAGTTTCAGGCCGGATATCAGGTCATTGCGGAAACCAATCTCTGTATGTTCCTCACCGGAAGGGCCGGAACCGGAAAGTCCACCCTCCTGCGCCATGCTATGGCAAAGGTCAACAAGGAGTTTGTTGTCCTCGCACCCACAGGATTAGCCGCAATCAACGTCGGCGGATCCACGATACATTATTTCTTCGGATTACCGCTGAGGCCGATCATGCCCAATGATCCCCATATCCCCATCTACTCCAAACACCACCCGAAGCGTAAGATCATTGAGAATCTGGATACTATCATGATTGACGAGGTCTCTATGGTGCGCTCCGATATGATTGACGCCATAGACTATAGCCTCCGCCACAACGGAGGCGATCCGAATGAGCCTTTCGGAGGCAAGCAGATGATCTTTATCGGCGATCTGTTTCAGCTCGAGCCGATTTCGGTTAATGATAAATCCGGAGAATATGCCGTCCATGAGTACTATGAGAGCCCTTTTTTCTTCGACGCCCTTGTCCTCAAAAAGCTGGATTATGTCAATCTGGAGCTGACACAGGTCTATCGTC
>JBBRLW010000352.1:0-2757 GCA_038231115.1 Bacteroidia bacterium | reverse complement strand
CTCATAAGACTGAAGCGCAGAGGGCATCGAAGCACCCTGATAGCTGCTTCCGGTCATATCCATAGCCATGCCCGACTCTCCTTCGAGGCTGACATAGACCGGAGGTACTTTTCCAGCGAAGTGCTTATGCGTCAGTACATTTATCCGATTGACCAGATTCCCGAGAATGGCCGACAGCTCATTATTATTCTTGGCCTGAAAATCCTTCCAGGTAAAATCATTATCCTTGGTTTCGGGCGCGTTGGAGCACAACACATAGCGTAACGTGTCCTGCTGCTCCGGAAAATCCACCAGATACTCATGGAGCCATACCGCCCAGCTGCGCGAGGTGGATATTTTGTCACCCTCGATGTTGAGGAACTCATTGGCCGGGACATTATCAGGCAGGATATAGCCTCCGGCGGCCTGGAGCATCGCCGGAAATACAATGCAGTGGAACACGATATTGTCTTTCCCGATGAAGTGCACGAGGCGGGTATCATCCGATTTCCAGTAAGGCTCCCAGTCTTTGCCCTGTTGCGCTGCCCATTCCTTGGTAGCGGATATATACCCGATCGGGGCATCAAACCAGACGTAGAGCACTTTCCCTCTGGCTTCATCCAGAGGCACGGGGACTCCCCAGCTGAGATCACGGGTAACAGCGCGCTCCTGCAATCCCTGATTGATCCAGGAACCACACTGTCCGAGGACGTTATTCTTCCAGTCTTTGGCGTGTCCTTCGAGAATATAAGTGCGGAGCCAGGCCTCGTAATTCTGGAGCGGCAGATACCAGTGCTCGGTGGTGCGCATTTCGGGGATATTTCCGGTGATGGCAGAGCGGGGATTGATGAGATCGCTGGGATCAAGGGACTTTCCGCAGTTCTCGCACTGATCTCCGTAGGCTTTGTCGTAGCCGCAGTTGGGACAGGTTCCCGTCACGTATCTATCGGCAAGGAACTGATCCGTAGCCGCGTCATAGAACTGCTCGGATGTTTTTTTCACAAAAACGTCCTTATTATATAGCTCGAGGAACATTTCCTGAGCCGTCTCATAATGGATGGGATTAGAGGTACGTGAATAAATATCGAACTCAATGCCGAATCGTTTGAAGGCGTCACGAATCATGGGATGGTACATATCCACGACCTCACGGGGGCTGATGCCCATCTGTCCGGCTTTGATGGCAATGCCAACGCCGTGCTCATCTGATCCGCAGATAAAAGCTACATCCTCGCCCTGCATCTTGAGGTAGCGGACATATATATCCGCCGGAAGGTAGCATCCGGCCAGGTGGCCAATATGGACGGGTCCGTTGGCATAAGGAAGCGCTGCCGTAACGGTATGGCGGGCAAATCGCCCATTAGAAAGCTGACTCATAATTTGAGCGCAAAGGTACGGCTCAGGGAAGAATTGGAGGATACGGCAAACTTAGCGGGTAAGAGGCGCTATCTCCGTAGCAGCACAACCGAAACGCGTCTTTAGCCTACCAAAGCAACGATATAGATTGAGCCTATATTATATTTTCTCAAAGATATATGCATCTATACGTGTATTTGAAATTTCACTCACAGTAGAATTGGTTACAACAAGCCTATACCCTTTTGCAGAGACCTGATTGATAGCTTGCATTAGCTTAAGTCCATATTCTACAGTTTCAACGTCCAAACGAAGATTAATGCTGCCCATAGTAAGCTCCTCCGTCTTCCCATCTTCATAAGTAATTGTAATGATTCCCTTATGAAACGCATGAATCATCGTTGCATACTTTTTACCTTCGGAAGGGGTATCGGTTTTGAAGGCCGTGAGAGCAAAGAGGCTTGCCGCGACGAGAAGTAGTCCGATCAGGAGGTGAGAAATTCTGATTTGTATCATAATTGAAGAATTATGATCACAAAGGTAGTGTGGATCAGGTACATGTATTTGAGGATCGGGCAGTGCTTCCTGAATTACGCTTTGTTTTTGCTTATAGAATATGGATTCCTTTTTCCAGACGTGCAGAAATGATCCGGAAATATGGTATTCTATTTTATATCAACCAATAAGAAGTATTGCTTAAATTCGTAATATGATCAAGTACGCTGTATTGATAGCAACGCTTTTAGGGAGCGTATGGGCAAATCCGAGCCAGGCACAGGAGCGCTATACGGAGCTGGAAGGTCCGCAGGCCTCGGCAAAGATTACAGGGACGGAGGCCGTACGCTGGAATAACCTGTTCAACAGGCCAGATTATGTCCGCTTTGATGCGGAACATGCGGTATCAGCATCGGATGCCTTAGCGACTATTAGCCGGCTGATGCAGTTCAGAAGTACGGAAAGCTTAAAAGCCACCATATCAGAGGATGACGAGATTGGCTATGTGCATACGCGCCATCAGATAATGCTCGGAGCTGTGCCTATTGATGGATCTGTGATTATCAGCCATATCAAATCAGGGAAATTGGTTTCCTTCAACGGACAGTTCTTTGCAGGCATTCCGGAGGCGCAGCCGGTACTTTCCGGAGATAAAGCCCGGGATCTGGCACTGAAATTCATCAAAGCAAAGTCCTATAAATGGCAGATTCCGGCAGAAGAAGCCCGTTTAAAAGAGATCAAAGAAGATCAGAATGCCAGCTTCTATCCGAAAGCAGAGCTATATTATGCATCGAAGAATGCAGATAACAAGCCGGGCAATTTCAGACTTTGCTACCGCTTCGATATATTCGCCGAGGTACCGCTCTCGCATCAGTATGTCTTTGTAGATGCGGAAAACGGATCCATTATTCAGCGTCAGGAGCTGAT
>JBBRLW010000351.1:0-2759 GCA_038231115.1 Bacteroidia bacterium | reverse complement strand
GGAAGTCCCTCCTTTGAAGACAGTATATTGCGCCATCTTATCTATGGAAAATCAGGAATAGCGCGTACGTAACCCAATAGTCTTTCTCAACATATACCACGGGTATCCCTATTTCATCGGCACTACGCTGAATTGCTTGAAGGAATAGTGATTGATTTAGGTGCAGTTTCATTTTATTTGCCACTTTAAAGTATTGGGAAGCACTTTTCCCACCTCCGGAAACGAATATTGAGTAATCGGATTCAGGGATTTCATCAGAGCATCTGTAGTTCCTGCTTCTGTCACGGTCTCCAATAAAGCAGCTGTCAAAGCCCTTGTAGCCGGAGCATACTTCAGTGCCAGCCGAGCCATTACCCGCCTGTCATTGGGGCTAAGATTCTTAATGAGCCAGAGTAGACGCCAGCAGGCAGACTCAGTGGTGCAGTCTGGAATCTTTTTGATAAACCGTATGGCGTCAAGGATTTGAAGTAAAGGGATATTATCTTTGGTAATCACATTATTTTGCCTGATTAGCGTAATCCGGTACCGCTCCCGTGTGAAGGAAGCCCGTACCTTATTTTTACCAATCTGTATCGTATTGCTTATCTGAGTAGTCAGACCCAAGTGATTATAAATACTATACCCTGTCAGGTATCCGACTATTTTTCCATTCTCTTCCAGCACATCCTTCACAATCTGATATTGATCAGGCAGCAGGACTCCGAAAGGCGTATTTTCAGGCTTATAGTATTTCCCTTTGGAAAGCTTGGCTATTTTGCCTGAGGCAGCCATCCTGTTAAGCGCTTTAATGATCGCTTCCTTAGCTGGTAGCGATTCCATGAAATCACTATAGCTGAATATATGTCCTTCCGGAATCCTGTCAATTCTAATCCGTATATATTCAGTAGTTTCCATGGATATATTCCACTGCAAATATATGGCTAATGTCCAGTTTATTATCGAAAAAACTGGACATTAACTCCGCCCTACAGTAGAACATAATCCTGCAATCACTTAGAACCTGCCTCCCCATTCACAATTCATCATTAATAATTACTTTCCCATCATTCCCATAATCCCCGCCTCATTGGCTTCACACAAACCATGCTCGCTGATGATTCCTGTAATCAGCCGCGCCGGAGTCACGTCGAATCCGTAATTGGAAGCCTTCGCCGTAGCAGGCATCAGCAGCACGGAAACCATGCTGTGATCTATGTTATAGCCCTGGATAAACCGGACTTCATCCGGAGAACGCTCCTCGATCTCAATCTCGCTCAGCCCATCCGATATGCTCAGATCAAACGTCGATCCCGGCACGCAGGCATAAAACGGAATCTGATTGTCGTGTGCCGCCAGCGCCTTCAGATAGGTACCGATCTTGTTGGCAACGTCTCCCCTGCGCGTCGCGCGGTCTGCCCCGACGATGCACATATCCACCATCCCATGCTGCATCAAATGACCTCCCGCATTATCCACAATACAGGTATGATCCACGCCCCGCTGACTCAGTTCCCAGGAAGTCAGATTGAATCCCTGATTCCGCGGACGGGTTTCATCCACCCAGACATGGACCGGAATACCGGCTTCATGCGCCTGATAAATCCCCGAAGTCGCTGTGCCCCAGTCTATACAGCCCAGCCATCCGGCATTGCAATGCGTCAGGATATTAACCCGCGCCTGAGGATCAGTCAATTGCTTGCGCTGATAAATCCGTTCAATGATCGGCAGCGTATGGACTCCGATCAGGCGGCAGGACTCGATATCGTCTGCGCGCATCTGATTCGCCCCTTCCAGCGCAAGCTTGATCTTCGCCTGCGGATCCGTTCCATAGCGGATCTTCTCAAGCTGACGGTCAACCGCCCAGGCCAGATTGGCCGCCGTCGGACGCGCAGACCGCAGCTCCGTCCCAGCTTCTCGCAGAAACGCATCAAAGCCCGCATCGCTATCATCCGGCGCTTCAAGGCAGGCCAGATAGATGCCGTAAGCCGCCGTAATACCGATCAGCGGCGCACCCCTGACCGTCATGGACTTAATCGCCTCCGAGGCATCCCTATAGCTCCGCAGCTCTCTAATGACCAGCTCATGCGGCAGCAGCCGCTGATCAATAATGTTCACAATTCGGTGATCCTCAGCCGCGAGGCTCAACGTGCGTAGATGCGTATCCATACCAGCAAAATTAGGGTTCAGAGAACTCTAATTTTAGAGCCAGTCCGGGATTTTATTGGACATTCGAGACGATTTTGATGTCAGTCGGGACAGGCCTGGCAGGATATATCCCGAGAATCCATTACGAATACGCCTGTATATCATCCCTATACAGCCAGTGATCCACCACCCCATGCTCCAGAGCCACAAAGGCGCCACAACCGGGGCGCCGGGTACATACGGATACATTATTATTCTTATTTTTGACCCGCTAATAACATCTGAATCAAATGCAGCTGGAGAAATTTACTGACGAAGACCGTGAGAAGATCAGCCTCATACTACTCCTGATGGGCTCCTGGCCCGAAGAAGATAATCATCGCGGTGCCTGGAAAAGCCACGATGCCCGCACCCTCCACAGCCTCGAAGAGCAGGGATGGCTCTACGTCTCCGGAGCCAGCGCCCGATCCTGCTCCCTCAGCCCCGAAGGCATCGAATATGCCCGCGACCTCATGGCCGAGCTTCTCAACAAAAAAGCCTTCTAAACACCGATTGGCATCATCCCTACCCGCTCCTCACCCTACACGCTCCTCCCCTACTCGCTCCTCCCCTACTCGCTCGACGGGATTTATAAT
>JBBRLW010000350.1:0-2806 GCA_038231115.1 Bacteroidia bacterium | reverse complement strand
TTCAAATGAAGGATTTTCAGTAGTTGCGCCAATGAGCAATACTGATCCATTTTCTACGGCACCCAACAGCAAATCCTGCTGCGACTTGTTAAATCGATGTATCTCATCTACAAACAGCACGACCTTGCCAATCCGCCATGCCTGATCAATTACTTCACGCAATTCCTTCACACCCGAGCTAATAGCACTTAGCTCAAAGAATTTAAGTCCAAGCTCGCGGGCAATGATCTTGGATAAGGTCGTCTTGCCTGTGCCTGGAGGTCCCCAGAAAATGATAGAGGGTACATTTTTGTTGAGCAGGCTCCGCCTTAAAATGCCTTCTGCGCCGATCAGCTTACTTTGTCCGATCATCTCGTCAATAGAATGGGGACGCATCCGTTCAGCTAAAGGGGGAAGAATATGGGCTTTAAACATAGCTGAGGTACAACAGATTTATCAGGAAGTAAATTACAAAAAAAGGGCAATGCTGCCTTAGCAGTATTGCCCTTTATACAATATAAACCAGTAAAATTTTAGGTAGAACCTTAGTCAGCCACGTAGTCGTGTCTGCGGACAATTCTATACTGTCCAGGGAGCTTTTGAAGTCCCAATCTGAGTGCTTCCATAGCGATGTCCTCAGGGACACCATCAATTTCAAACAGAAGGCGACCCGGCTTGCAAACGGCAACCCAGAACTCAGGGTTACCCTTACCTTTACCCATCCTTACCTCTGCAGGCTTCTTGGTGATAGGCTTATCAGGGAAGATACGGATCCAAAGCTGACCCTCTCTCTTCATGAAACGGGTAATGGCCACACGAGCTGCTTCAATCTGACGGGCAGTAATCTGCTTAGGCTCAAGAATTTTGAGTCCGAAAGAACCAAAGGCAATCTCTGCACCTTTATTAGCGAATCCTTTGACCCGCCCCTTATGCATTTTTCTAAATTTAGTCTTTTTAGGCTGTAACATAGCTAATTGATTTATGCGATAAACGCTTGTTCAGTAAAATTTAACGGGATCCGCCGCCGCCGCCACCGCGGTTATTGTTGAATCCTCCGCCGCCACCGCCAGCATTACCACCACGGTTTCCACCGCCCTGATATCCGCCACCGCCTCCGGCATTACCACCACCACCGCGATTTCCACCGCCCTGGTAGCCTCCGCCGCCTCCAGCACCGCCGCCGCCGCGATTGTCACCACCACCGCGATTACCGCCCTGATAGCCACCACCACCGCCACCGCGATTGTCTCCGCCGCCGCGAGGTCCACGATTATCTCTATCGCCTCCACCTCCGCCAGCACGGCGTGGCATTGCTCCTTCTCTTCCGTCACGATCTTTAGTAGCTCCGAAGTTCATGGAAAGATCACGCTTCCCATAGACCATTCCTTTGCAGATCCAGACTTTGACTCCGATTTTACCATATACTGTCTGAGCTTCTTTCAAAGCATAGTCAATATCGGCACGGAATGTATGTAGAGGAGTTCTTCCTTCTTTATAACCTTCTGAACGGGCAATCTCTGCACCACCCAGTCGGCCTGATGTTTTACATTTAATCCCTTCCGCATTAGCACGCATCGTATTCTGTATGGCAGATTTCAATGCACGACGAAAAGAAATACGGGCTTCAAGCTGAGTCGCGATGTTTTCAGCAACCAGGCTCGCTTCAAGCTCCGGACGTTTGATCTCAAATATATTGATCTGAACGTCTTTGCTCGTCATTTTCTTAAGCTCTTCCTTGAGCTTGTCAACTTCCTGTCCACCACGTCCAATAACAATTCCCGGACGGGAAGTGTGGATCGTTACTGTGATGCGGCGCATAGTGCGCTCTATGATGATCCTTGCAATACCGCCACGCTGAATACGTTTCTCGATATATTTACGGATTTTCTGATCCTCAATAAGTTTCTCTGCATAGTCTTTATCGCCATACCACATAGATTCCCATCCACGGATATAGCCAAGTCTTACAGCAATCGGGTTAATCTTTTGTCCCATTCTTTTATAATCTATTGATTGGCAGCGTTGCGTTCTTCAGGTGATATGAATTGAGCGTCTTCATTGACCTGTCCGTTGCCAATACTCAATGTGATATGGTTATATCTCTTACGGACACGGTGCGCACGTCCCTGAGGAGCAGGCTGTACTCTTTTGAGTACACGTCCTCCGTCAATCTGGATACGAGTGATTTTAAGTCCGGAATTATCAATGTTTTCTTCAGGAAATTTCTCCGAGAAGCTGGAAAGTGCCGACTTCAGGAGTTTTTCCAGATTCTTGGCGTATATACGCTTCTCATGAACCTGAAGGATATACATTGCTTTATCAACTGCCATTCCACGAACGAGGTCCGCGAGAAGGCGCATTTTACGCGGCGAATGCGCGCAATTGTTGAGCTTAACGGTAGTTTCCATTATTTCTTGCCTTTTTTAGCCTGGTGACCTCTAAATGTTCTTGTAGGAGCAAACTCACCGAGCTTGTGACCTACCATGTTTTCAGTGACATAGACAGGAATAAATTTATTCCCATTATGTACTGCGAAAGTATGTCCCACAAAATCAGGGGTGATCATACTTCTGCGAGACCATGTCTTGATGACGGCCTTCTTGGAGCCTTCATTCATTTTATCCACTTTAGCCTGAAGCTTAAAGTGTACATAAGGTCCTTTTTTAATTGAACGGCTCATTCCTTATTTTTTCTTTCTTCTTTCGATGATAAATTTATTGGAAGGATTTTTCTTGCTACGAGTTCTAAGACCCTTAGAGTATAATCCTTTTCTTGAACGAGGCTGACCTCCGGAAGCTTTACCTTCCCCTCCACCCATCGGGTGATC
>JBBRLW010000349.1:0-2818 GCA_038231115.1 Bacteroidia bacterium | reverse complement strand
GGAAATAACTCGCTGGAATAAGCTTTCCAAATAAATGACGATCAGTCTGTTCATCAGCAAAATAGGTCAGTGATGCACCCGCCTGCTCGAAAGCTGCCCAGAAAAAGATCACAAAAAAGGATAGAATCAATATCACCCCAATACGCTGCCAGTCCTTGGAAGTAATCGGTTCATCAATTACAGCCGCTTTATTGGCAGCTTGAGCTTTTTTTCCACTTGGTGAAAGTCCAATCTGATCTCCATCGGGAGTAATAATGTATTTGCTCTTCATTACTTCAAAAAGGATGATTCCCAGAACCATTCCCATACCTGCAACCAGGAATCCGTATCTAAAATCATTAGGGTCTCCTGTATCACCAAATAATCCGCACACTAATGGTGCGAAAAAGGCACCCAGATTAATCCCCATATAGAAGATAGTGAAAGCACTATCAATGCGTGAATCTCCCTTGGGATAAAGTGATCCTACCATAGAAGAGATATTCGGTTTGAATAAACCATTTCCGAGTATGAGCAAGCCCAATCCGGCGTAGAAAAGATTACGAGCCATCTCAGGATCATTTAAGCTCGAGCCTGATGCAAAAAGCGTAAACTGACCCAATGCCATCAATATTCCTCCTACAAGGATAGAGCGCCTGTTTCCCCACAGCTGATCTGCTATAATTCCACCGACGATTGGAGTCAGATATACCAGGCCGGTAAACCATCCATATATTGATGAGCTAATGCTTTTATCGAACATTAGCGCTTTAGTCATGTAAAGCGTGAGCAATGCCCGCATTCCGTAATAGCTCAGGCGCTCCCACATCTCCGTACCAAATAGAAGGTACAATCCAGAAGGATGCTTGCCTGTTGCTGTTTCTTCAACCTCTAAGGTTTTATTAATCATTGTAAATTACTAATTAGGGGCTAATCTACTAAATTTTATAGATTTCTTAATAAGAAGTCTGTGATTCGGGTGTAAATATGCAGACGGGTTAAGCCTCCGTAGATACTGTGATTCTTATTGGGATAAAATTCGGAGTCGTACTCTTTGTTCAGCTCAATCAGCTTGTTAAGGAACATATAGGTATTCTGAGGATGGACATTATCATCGAAAGTACCATGAATGATGAGAAATTTCCCTTTCAGCCGCTCAGCATATTTTAGTACGGAAGAGCTGTCATATCCTGCTTTATTATCAACATAACGCTGCATATACCGCTCAGTGTAGATATTATCGTAATAGCGCCAATCGGTTACAGGAGCTACGGCCACCGTTGTTTTGAAAACATCCGCACCCTTTGTAATACATAGTGATGACATATATCCTCCGAAGCTCCAGCCGTACATTCCAATCCGACTTGCATCCACATACGGCAGCGTTCCGAGATAACGAGCGGCGGCAATCTGATCATCGCTTTCCAAAATACCAAGGGTTTTGTAAGTGCATTTCTTGAAGTCAGCGCCTCTGCCACCGGTACCGCGATTATCTACGGATACTATAATATATCCTCTTTCCGCAAGATACTGATACCAGGCATCCATGCCTCCACCGTATGTATTATTAACTGTCTGTGAACCTGGTCCGGAGTAGATGGAAAACAAAACCGGATACTTTTTTCCAGCTTCAAAATTTTTCGGCTTAATCATCCACGCAGAAAGATTCAGATCATTTGATACCGGAAGCATAAAAAATTCCTTTTTTGTGAACTGATAATCCGATAACCGCTGCTGGAGCAATTTATTCTCCTCAATTTTGCGCAGGAGCACTCCCTTGGCCTTATAAAGACTGACTTGCGTAGGTTTCCCATAACCTGACTCAATACTGGTGTAAAACTGATAATCTGAAGAAAAATCGGCCGTCATATTTTCCATCATAGCTGACTTAAGCATTGTAGGCTCAGATTTCTTCATGTATGGGACGCTATATACTCTTTTGGTAGTAGGACCATTATAATATCTCTGAAAATAGATCAGTTTCTTCGACTCATCAACTCCATAAACTGAAGTGATATCCAAATTGCCTTGCGTAAGCTGCTGGTTCAGCTTTCCTTCCGAAGAATAATAGTATAATTGATTATAACCATCTCTTTCAGAGGAAAGTATAAAGCTATTATCCTTCAGATAGGTCAGGTGATTATCGGCCTCAAGATATGTACTGGAATTTTCATTATAAACGGCTGAAATAACACCTGATGGAAAATATCCGTGTAGAATTTCAAGCTTATTCTGAAGCCTGTTCATTCTCACGATAGACAAAACATCATTGTCGGTGGTCCATTTGAAATGCGGGATATACTGATCATTTTGCTCGCCCAGAGAAAATTTGATAGATTGTCTATTTTGTAGATTATAGACCAAGACACTAACTGTGCTATTGGATTCTCCTACTTTGGGATATTTGTACCTGTATTGTTCGGGATATAGTGAATCAGAGCTATAATAAGGAAGCTGAGCTTCTCTGACTTTGGATTCGTCAAAACGATAATAAGCAAGCCTGTCTGAATTAGGAGACCAGCTAATTCCCGTGCTTAGAGCAAATTCTTCTTCGTAAACCCAGTCAGGACGGCCATTAATAATTGAATTGAGTTTCCCATCAGAAGTTACTGTCTGAATATTAAGTGTATTTAGATTTTGAATGAAGACATTATTATCCTTTACATAAGCAAAGTCCTGATCGTTAGGCGATAATGTACCAACAAAAACTTTCTGTCCCTGAGCCAGTTTTTTCACTGTCCGGGTGGGAACGTGATACAGAAAGTAGGATGCGGAAAAGCTCCGCCGGTAAAGCCGCTCGGAATTGGTGTAGAGAATGATATTTTCACCTGTTTTACTG
>JBBRLW010000348.1:0-2840 GCA_038231115.1 Bacteroidia bacterium | reverse complement strand
GAGAGCGAAAAATTATCTTTCCTGTACATCCGCGCACCAAATCAAAAATGGAGCGGATGGGTCAATTGCCTGCAAACCTGATTCTTGTAGAGCCGATGCGCTATCTCGAGTTTATCTATATGATCAAGCACGCATCAGCAGTGGTAACGGACTCGGGAGGGATTCAGGAGGAAACTACATTCTTGCGTATCCCTTGCCTCACATTAAGAGAAAATACGGAGCGTCCCGAGACAGTAAGCATCGGAACAAATGAGCTTCTCGGATTTGACAAGCCTGCTATAGAAAAAGCCTTTGAAAAATTACTTGCCGGAAATTGGAAACAGGGGACGATTCCGGAAAAATGGGACGGTAAAACTTCCGATAGAATTGTAGAAATATTAGCTTCGCTGTAATCATCCGGTGACGATACTATACTTTTATCAATACTTTTCTACGCCCAAAGGAAGCTGGGGAACCCGTGTATTTGAGTTTGCAAAGCGCTGGAGTAAAAAAGGAGATAAAATTATTGTTGTCACAAGCATATACGATAAGTCTGATCTCAGCTCTTCGGGTATTTCACAAACATTTGACTTTGAAGGCGTTGAAGTCAAAGTTCTCAATATCAGGATATCCAACAAGCAGCATTTTCTCTTCCGGATCTGGACATTTGTTCTTTACTCCCTGCTGTCCAGCTATTATGCCATCACAACAAAGTGTGATGTAGTTATTGCTTCATCCGGACCCATTACGGTCGGGATACCGGGTCTGGTAGCAAGATATATTCGGGGACGCAAGCTGGTATTTGAGGTTAGAGATATGTGGCCTGAAGGTGCTATTCAAATGGGAATGCTTACAAACCCGAGGCTACAGAAGCTGGCTTATAAATTCGAAATGGCCTGCTACAATGCAGCGTCTCATATAATTGCTCTTTCCCCGGGCATGAGAGATGAGATTCGGGCTAAAATTCATTCTGATAAAGTAACATCTGTTCCCAACGCATCTGACAATGATGTGTTCAGCCGCAATACAGACGACTTCATTCTGCCGGACTATTTACAAAACAAAAGGATATTCCTTTACACAGGCAATATCGGGAAAGTCAATAATTCCTGGCTGGTAGTTAAGGCTGCCGAGCTACTTCAACAGTCGGAACCCTCCGCTTATTTTTTGTTTATCGGAGAAGGCCAGCAAAGGGAAGAAATTCAGGCATATATAGATCAGCATAAGCTTACAAACATCCGCATACTTGGACTAATGCCGAAGCATGATCTGGTAGCGTATGTACAGCGGGCTTATTTTATGATGGTTCCCCTTGAGGGCAAGCCTATATTGGATACTTCAAGCCCGAATAAGCTATTTGATGCTTTGGCTGCCGGTATTCCTGTCATACAGAATACCCAGGGCTGGATCAAGGAACTATTGGAAGTCAATCAATGCGGAATTACTGTTCCTTATAATGGGCCCGATGTACTTGCAGAACGCATCAGGTATTATATAGCTCATCCGGAAGAACGCGATATTATGGCCTCAAATGGAAAAGAAGTAGCTCGAACACAATTTGATCGGGATCTTTTGTCAGAGAAGATGCATGAGGTATTGGTAAACGTTGTAGCATCCAATAATAGATAATGAAGCCTGCCTGTTTACTTACCGGATCCTCCGGATTTTTAGGCCAGTATCTAAAGAATGCTTTAGACAGCAGCTACGAAGTACATACTGTCTCGAGAAATGGCTCCTCAGCTCCCTATCATTTTATTGCAGACCTATCTCGGGAAGAAATAGATTTTGGCCCTATCTGCTTTGATATGGTTGTGCATGCTGCTGGATTAGCCCATACGGTTCCCAAAACCGAAGATGAAAAAAAAGCGTTTTCTCTTATTAATATCAGCGGAACCCTCAACCTTTTAAATTCATTGGATAATTGCAAATCAGACTTAAAATCGTTTGTATTTATCTCATCGGTAAGTGTTTATGGGAGGGATTCGGGCGAGAATATCCACGAGGATGCTCCATTAAATGCGGCGGATCCCTACGGAAAGTCCAAGATTGAGGTTGAAGTCCTTATAGGTAACTGGTGCATATCGAATAATATAAATTTTATTGCACTCCGGCTTCCTTTGATTATTGGGAAAAATCCCAAGGGTAATTTTGAGAAAATGCTGAATGGCATAAAATCAGGCAGGTATGCACGAATAGGCACCGGATCAGCACGTAAGAGCATGGTTTTAGCCGAAGATGTTGCCCGACTTATTCCTACTTTAACGGACAAGTCAGGGATATATAACCTGACCGATGGGCACCATCCTTCCTTTGCCGAGCTGGAAAATGCAATTACTGATGGTCTTAAAATAAAGCCCGTTCGGATACTACCATCTTTCGCTGCCAAATGCCTCGGATGGGGAGGGGATATCCTGGAATCTGTCTTCGGAATAAACTTTCCGCTGAAAAGCACTACCCTGAAAAAAATTACCAGTCCATTGACTTTCAATGACGAACGCGCGCGTAGAGAATTACTCTGGAATCCGCGGCCTGTTTTACAACATATTAAACAGATAGTATCCAGATGAATCTTGCTGTTGCCCTGAGTCTGAGCTGTATTCTGGCCTTTTTGTTATCTTATGGAAGCAATCTGATTCTATTAAAATATCTCAGAAAGAAAAATGTTCTGGATATCCCCAATGAGCGCTCCTCGCATAAAATTCCTACGCCCCGTGGAGGAGGAATCGGTATTGCTCTCGCTATTACTTTAGTCGGATCCATATATATGATCAGTGCTGGAGGTATGAGCGAATTCAAAATCCTACTTATTGCCTCAGGCATAGCATTTCTTGGTTGGATGGATGACTTTCGTGGTGGGTTAT
>JBBRLW010000347.1:0-2845 GCA_038231115.1 Bacteroidia bacterium | reverse complement strand
CGAGTATCTTCAGGCCAGTGTTGATCTGAATGCCCAGCAATCCGCATTACTAAAAGCACAGTATGCTCTGCAGGCAGCAAAGATTACACTCAATCAATTACTTGCACGAAAAATTGATACGGACTTTAACGCTTCCGATAGCATTACTTTCAGTAAAGCCTATGATCTCAAATCTCTCCGGCAGATGGCTTTAGAAAATAATTATGGAGTGTTAGCGGCACAGAATCAACTGGCTGCTTCAAAGGCAGCGGTTAAAGAATTTAAGGCACAAAAATCTCCAGCTTTGAATCTCCTGGGATCATATAATTACACACGCAGTGACAATCAGGCAAGTATTATTATGCTCAGCCTAAATAATGGACCCAGCGTAGGCGCTTCACTCAACTGGAACATATTCAATGGAAATAATCTGAACCGTCAGATTGAGAATGCACAGCTGACGTATCAATCTGCCAATCAAAACCTGATGAGCCTGAATGCAGATGTGGAAGGATCCATATATAAATCATACACCGGATTTATAAATGCCCTCACTATCCTAAGCTTAGAAGAGGAAAATATGAAGATTGCCAATGAGAATGTCAATATCGCTCTGGAACGATTCCGTCAGGGTGTAACTTCATCTCTGGAATTAAGACAGGCGCAGCAATCTCAACAGGATGCACAGCTGAGGCTTATCAATGCCCGCTATGATGTGAAATCCTATGAAATTGATATGCTCCGCTTGAGCGGCAAACTCGCAGCGAGCTATAAGTAGATTTATCTACGGAAAGGATTACTATACTCCTTTTTGACTGTAAGAGAATCATCGGTCAGGGTCTTTAAAAAATCAATTACCGCTTTCCTCTCCGTTTTGGTCATGGAAAGTGTAGGCGTAATAGATTTAGGAACGTTGGAAGCGTGCTTTTTTATCCACATATTTCTGTCCAGATAGATAGAATTATGAAGTGTATCGTAATGGGATAGCACGTCATCTATTGTTTTGAACCGTCCATCGTGCATATACGGAGCCGTCAGCATAATATTTCTCAGGGAAGGAATACGGAACTGACCTGTATCTACTCCATTATTAACGAAATCGGCAAGATTCGGCTCATTCTGAAAAGTAGGTGCATTATGGCAATGCAAACAGTCAAATCCACCGCTTCTATTTCCTCTTTCATCAAAAGTAGGCTGACCGTTGAACAGCTGTTGACCTGCGCTGGAGGTATGGGAACGATAATAAGGACTATTAAAAGAAACAATTGTCCTTAAAAACTGAGCAACAGCTTTTGCGAGATTTTCTTTTGTAATTTGATCTTTTCCGAAAGCATGGCGGTAGAGATAGTTATAAAAGGACTTTTTGCCAACTCTATCCACAGCTACATCCCATTGCAGGTTCATCTCCGTATGTTCTGCAACCGGCACAAGGATTTGAGCTTCTAACGAAGGCGCTCTTCCATCCCAGAAAAGCGGGCCTCTCTGGAAAGCCAGATTAAACAAAGCCATTGTATTTCTTGTCCCCACCTGACTGTGTACGCCATTGCTGAACTGATTTCCAGCATCACTAAAGGCTTTTTTCTGCTGATGACAGCTTCCACAGTTTAGGGTATAATCCTCAGATAGTATGCTGTCATAGAAAAGATACCTTCCGAGCTTGATTCCCTCCACTGTCATTGGATTATCTGCAGGGAAATAAGTAGCAACACCTTTTAATGAAGGGTCGACTATAAAATTATAAGGCGTTGAGCTATAAGCAGTATCATTAAAAACCGGAGGCGTAGTAGGATGCACCTCCGATGCCTTTCTACATCCAGTGCCTGCCAGCAACAAAATCAACAATATTATTGTACCACCTTTCATTTTAGATTACTCAGATATGGAAAAAGCATGAGATAAATTGTCCATAACTTTCTGTCCCAGAATCCCTTCAGCACTATTCTCTTTCCCCATCTCGGTATATTTCTCGGAAGGAAGATTAATCTTCTGCGCTCCATTAAAGATTTTAGCTATATCGAAATTGATCTTGTAATCTGCCGTCTTATCTTTTATAACTATTATCGGATAGCTGATATTTACATCACGGGTAAGAGAATCAAATCCAGTGTGATAAGTTACCGAGCTTAGAAACTGACCATTGATCGGATCGTCCATGTCTGCTTCAAGGATAAGATGACGATACCTTTTCCAGCTATCCCAATACATACCTGCACTCCGTGAATAAGGATGTCCGGCTGCATATTTTGAAGGGTCATAATTTGATGGATTCACTTCTCCATTGACTTCTACAGGAGTCCCTAAGCGGAATTTTAGAGAAGCATAACTGCCGGGGACAACGTCGGCGAAGGTGAACTGTGTACCGAATCGGGTCGTATCTCTATCTGAAAACTTCGTATTAAGCCTGGGATCAAAATTGATAAGCAGTACATCTCTCAGGCTTTGTTCCGAGCCATCCGCTTTTACCAGCCTAACGTTCGTCATGTAAAAAGTCATGACCCTTAATTTTAATGGAGGCTGATTATTTACAGCAATAACCTGATTTTCCGAAATGGATTGTCCTCCATTGGTCATCTGAAAGCTGCTATGGATTGTCCCCTTCTCTGCAGGAGAAGTCATAGAATCCTTGTGACAACCTCCTGCTGCCAGCAATAATCCCATTCCCAGAATAAAAACCAGTTTAGATTGAATAAGCATTTTCATATAAGGCAGTTGGCGGTTAGTATACAGATTATTATTCAAAAAGGATGCTGTTAATTGAGGGTCATATTCACCTCAGAAAGGATATAGATTTACCTTTGCAGGATAAAATTACGGAGAATATGCTTCATCAAAATATCCTTGAAACTATAGGAAATACCCCTCTGGT
>JBBRLW010000346.1:0-2848 GCA_038231115.1 Bacteroidia bacterium | reverse complement strand
TACCGTCGCCTGAGCGTTGCGGTAGCCATATTGCTCGCCCATTTGAAGTGCCTTATCCCAGGAGGAGCAGGCCGCTTCGAGGAGATAATCCGGACAGTATCTCGATTCAATCCCGGTAGGTTTAATCTCTAATCCTTCATAAGCATCGGATGCGTTATAAGCCGCATATCTATGATTCCGGATAACACGCAGCATGTGCTCGCGGTTTTTCGGATATTCTTTGAAAGCGCCCAAAACCGAGGCCATTTCAGCCGATGTAGCGTAAGAGGTTCCGGTCATGATTGCCGTCAAAGCACCGCAAATAGCAAATGCCTGATGGGAATCATAAGGAATACCAGCTACCATCAGCATAGACCCGAGGTTGGCATAGCCCAGTCCGAGGGTACGATAATCATAAGAAAGGCGGGCAACTTCTTTGGACGGGAACTGCGCCATCAGCACGGATATTTCAAGGACAATCGTCCATAATCTCACCGCGTGCTCATAGCTTTTGACATCAAACTGAAGCGTCGTTTCATCAAAGAATTTGCGCAGGTTCAGCGATGCCAGATTACAGGCCGTATTATCAAGGAACATATACTCCGAGCAGGGATTAGACGCGTTGATGCGTCCGCCTTCCGGACAGGTATGCCACTCATTAATTGTAGTATCGAACTGTAGTCCCGGATCGGCACAGGCCCAGGCAGCAAATCCGATCTCGTCCCAGAGCTTCCGCGCAGAAACAGTTTTGATCGGTTTGCCGGATGTCCGGGCAATCAGCTTCCAGTCTTCGCCCTGCTCCACCGCGCGCATGTACTCATTGGTTACCCGCACGGAGTTATTGGAGTTTTGTCCGGAAACGGTACGGTAGGCTTCCCCTTCATAATCGGAGTCATAGCCCGCTGCTATCAGTGCGGCGACTTTGCGCTCTTCCCCGACTTTCCAGTTGATAAATTCTTCAATCTCCGGATGGTCAATATCCAGCACGACCATTTTGGCCGCGCGGCGCGTTGTTCCACCGGATTTTATTGCGCCTCCGGCACGGTCTCCTATTTTAAGGAAGCTCATCAGTCCCGAAGAAACACCTCCGCCAGAGAGCTTCTCCATTCCTCCACGTATATTGGAAAAGTTTGTCCCTACTCCGGATCCGTATTTGAAGATGCGGGCTTCCCGCACCCATAAGTCCATGATGCCGCCATCATTGACCAGATCATCACTTACGGAAAGGATAAAGCAGGCGTGGGGCTGCGGACGCTCGTAGGCAGAAGTAGATCGGGTTACTTCGTCCGTTTTTGGATCCACATAATAGTGTCCCTGTGCATCTCCGGTAATTCCGTAAGAAGAATGCAGTCCGGTATTAAACCACTGCGGAGAGTTTGGAGCCGCATACTGTCCGGTGATCATGAAGGCGAGCTCATCATAGAAGATTTGCGCGTCCTTTGCCGAAGCAAAATATCCCGCATCCTCGCCCCAATGGCGCCAGCAATCTGCCATCCGATGGGCAACCTGTTTGATGGAATTTTCCGAACCCAGGGTTCCGTCTGCCTGAGGAACGCCGGTTTTGCGGAAATATTTCTGCGCAAGGATATCAGTCGCTACCTGTGACCATTCCCTTGGAACTTCTACATTGTTCAGCTCAAAAACGACGTCTCCCGCCGGATTTCTGATAATACTGCTCCGCAGCTCATACTGATATTCGTCGAAGGCAGCGGTGCCTTCGTGGGTAAAATGACGCTCGATTTTCAATCCTTTTCCCGGATTTTCTGATTTTCTGTTCTCCATTCTGTGAACTTTTATAGAGTAATGTTTTGTGGATCTGCTTTAATCAGCAGACGGTAGAGATAACGCCTTAACATGAGCAGGGTTTCAAAGATGAGGCTAACTTAAACCCGAAACAAGCAAACATTATCCACAGTCTGTGGGTAATTTTTAGCTGATTTTTAAGCATTATAGATCAAAATCCGTAACATTTTGATAATATGAACTTTGTAAAAAATACTCCACTAATCCGGATAGATATTTGAATTTCAGAAGTTTATACATAGAACTCTACTGCACTATGTTATAAATATCTGACAAGTAATATGTTATAAATTGATATAGTACTCATCATATATTTTTATCTTATTCAGACTCGTTCTACGCTTCAGTAATGATGTGAATCGTCTATCTTAGGCCTCCAATAAATCTCTGCCCCTGATGCAGGCGTTAGCGCTTCGGCAGGATGAGAAACAACTATTCCCTGCTGATTTTATAGCCACTTATTTTCCTTCTCCAGGCATCCTGTTGCATCAACGGAATCCGCCGCAGCCATTCCCGTGCTACCGGATCTCCCTTTGCCGAGCGGTGCATCAGCAGATGCAGCTCCATCTCCGCCGGAGAAACAGCGCGTCCCATCTGATCGAAGATGCGCGTAAAAAACGCCGATAGCTTCTCCTCTGAATAAGCCTCTCCATGCTGCGATATATTGCTCTGATGCATACGATATTGCATGAGCACTTCCGGAAGGTTATGCAGCTTGTAGCCCTTCGCCAGACAATCTATCCACAGCTGATAATCTTCCGGTCCAACAAACGCGTCATTATATTGCAGCCCGTCATCTGATCTCCGCCGGATCATCACCGCCGGATGCGCCATAGCGTTGGCAAACAGTAGCTGAGCGGCAATATCCGTATGATGCTCCTGATACCTGTATATCTTCCCCGAGGGAATTTCTTGCATCCAGTTTCCCAGTATGTCAATATCCGGATGATCCTCGAGATACTCCAGCTGCCTTTCCAATCGCTCGGGAAGCATCATATCATCGGCATCCATACGCGCCAGAAAAGGGGCATTACAATACCGTATTCCGTAATTCAGTGCCGGAACT
>JBBRLW010000345.1:0-2859 GCA_038231115.1 Bacteroidia bacterium | reverse complement strand
TACCAGAAGGGTAGGAGCCAGAAAAGCGAAGATCCAGAGTAGGGCAAACATCGGAATTTTTTTGTCCTCTATGGTCCACAGCAGGTATCCGATAGCCAGAATGCTGACCGCACCGAGCATCAGCGAGAAGGATGTAGCCGCCGGCATCACCGTCAGATACATCGGAATAAGGTACTTTCCGAAGTGCATGGGCAGCATCGGGATATTTTTCATTACCAGCTGCATGGCCTCGCCGGCGGAGTGTACCTCGCTTTGTCCTCCTAATGCCTTATGACGCATATACCACCACAAGCCTGTCAGGACAGCGTATCCAGTAATAGCTACCGGATTGAGCAGGAGCTTTCTGTCTTTAAGAAATATCCAGCAGAAAGCATACGATAGGGGTATCAGCACCACTCCGGACTCTTTTGTAAACAGAGCTATTGCATAGGCCAGCAAATGTAAGATGAGCTGCACAGGCTTCCGGCTGAGATGATATTGCTGCAGGGCAATCATTGCCCAGAGGACAAACACGGCCAGCAGCGTATCATTGCGCCCTGGAATCCAGCTAATGGCCTGTACATTCAGCGGATGTACTGCAAATAGCAGACACATCAGGAATGCAGTCTCTTCTCGAATATTGAGCTTCCGCATTAAAGTGAATAGCAGCCAGATAACGAGCAGATGCAATAACAGATTCGTAAAATGATAGGGCTTCGGCTTGGGATACTCATTGGCCTTACTCTGGAACTGTGCATCAATTATAAATGATGTAATTAGTACAGGACGGTAATAGGATTTACTGTCCGTGAGGTGCCCGGGAATTTCAAAGCAGGACTGTTTGAAGGCCTGCGGGATATTCTTCAGATGCCTGGTGAAGGGATAATTATCTACAATCAGATCGGTATCATCACAGGCAACATACTCATAGCTGAGTCCACGCGCATATAATAAAAATCCGATGGCCAGCAATATGATCAGATACAGCCGGCTCCGGCTCTTCTGCGGAGTGTTGCTGATTTCCGCACGATTTTCAACAGGACGTAAAGGTTTCTGAGGAACCTGCTTCTGATTTTTTGCCATTCGGAGAAATGATTATCTGCTGTAATTAGGCGCTTCCTTGGTAATAGCCACATCATGTGGATGGGATTCGCGTATGCCGGAGGCGGTAATCCGTACAAATTGCGCATGCTGAAGCGCTTCAATATCTTTGGCTCCGGCGTAGCCCATACCTGCACGCAGTCCACCGATATACTGATATATTACTTCTGCGAGCTTTCCTTTGAAGGGAACCCGACCTACAATCCCCTCGGGAACAAGCTTCCTGATCTCATCTTCCGGATCCTGGAAATACCGGTCACCCGAGCCCTGCTTCATGGCCTCCAGAGATCCCATACCTCTGTATGATTTGAATTTACGTCCCTCGTAGATGATCGTTTCCCCCGGGGCTTCTTCCACTCCGGCAAAAATGGATCCGGCCATGATTGTAGATGCTCCCGCAGCGATAGCCTTGACAATATCTCCGGTATATCGAATCCCTCCATCCGCAATGATCGGAATCCCTGATCCGAGCAGTGCCTGCGCACAATCAAGGACTGCTGTCAGCTGAGGCATTCCGATGCCTGCAATTACCCGCGTAGTACAGATACTTCCCGGACCTACGCCCACCTTGACTGCATCCGCCCCTGCATGAGCCAGTGCTTTAGCTCCGGCGCCCGTGGCTACATTTCCAGCAATAATTTCCAGCGTCGGATATTCTCTTCTGATTCGGGCAATCGTATCCAATACGCCCTGGGAGTGTCCATGTGCCGTGTCAATCACAACAACATCGGCTCCGGCTTTGGATAGCGCTTCCACGCGCTCGTCAATATCTGAAGTTACTCCAACTCCAGCGCCCACTCTGAGCCTTCCAAACTGATCTTTACACGCATTCGGATGCGACTTCAGCTTCTCAATATCCTTGAAGGTGATGAGTCCTTTCAGCTTGTAGTCTTTGGTCACAACCGGAAGCTTTTCAATCTTATATTCCTGAAGGATTTTTTCGGCATGTGCCAGATCAATATCATCCGTTGCCGTGATAAGATTGTGCTTAGTCATGATATCTGAGACACGCTTTTGGGAATCCGTTTCAAATCTCAGATCCCTATTGGTCAGGATTCCGACCAGCGTGTTATCTCGGGAAATAATCGGGATCCCTCCGATATTATTCTCCCGCATAATGCGCTGGGCATCATATAATAGCGCGTCTTCGTAGAGCGTGATAGGATCCTGGATCATGCCTGATTCCCAGCGTTTGACCAGCCTGACCTGCTCTGCCTGGTCAGCGGTACTCATATTTTTGTGGATAATTCCTATACCTCCCTCACGCGCTATGGCGATGGCGAGATTCAATTCCGTGACCGTATCCATGGCCGCTGAAATGATAGGAACGTTGATTTCGATGTTTCGGGTGAGCTTCGTTTTCAGGCTTACCTGATACGGAAGAATCTCGGAGTGTGCCGGAACAACCAATACATCGTCGTACGTTAGTCCCTCACCTATAAATTTATTTCCTGTTGAAAACATGGCAAATACAGCTTTAGTATTTGCAGTACAAATCTACTGTTTCGGCATCAATCCGCTATCATTATGTTTTACTTTAGGAAGGAATTTCATGGGCTACCTTTGCAGCTCAACAAAACCTCAAACAATATGAGTGAAATTACTCCCGTAAGCGAGCTGGGCGAGTTCGGACTGATTGATCTCCTCACGGAGCATCTCGTTATTAGCAATGCCTCCACGCTGAAAGGCCCGGGCGATGATGCCGCCGTCATTGCTGCTTCCCAACATGAGGAGACCCTCATCTCAACGGATATGTTCGTGGAAGGTATCCATTTCGAT
>JBBRLW010000344.1:0-2860 GCA_038231115.1 Bacteroidia bacterium | reverse complement strand
TAACTAAAAAAGCCCCGTATCATATTGATACGGGGCTTTTTTAGTTATTGATATAGATTTTATCGACTATAATCCGGCAGAGATAGTGAAATACACTTTGATACGAATTTCATTCTGCTTTTTCACCGCATGGCGGAGCTTTCCACTAAGCGAGAATGTCAATGGATGATCTTTTACGATAGACACCAGATCGCCGGTGTAAAAACCCGTCGGTTCAATATGAGTAACTTTCCCGGTAGGAATACTATTGTCCGAAACAAGATCGTACGTAGCTGTATTCGCCTTATTCGATACTTTAGAGCTGAAGCTCTCATACGGATCCCAATAGGTGTTGTCAGCCAGCTGATCCATTTCGATTTTCTTGATCTTGGCGGATTTAATCTTTACAGCAGAAGCGTTGTTATGCGCCAGCGCACTGTCGAGATTGTAGTTCAGCTCGCCCGTTCCAAGCATAACTGTGTTGAGGGTATCATTATTAACAGGAACTATGATCACTGTGGATTGAGCCGGAATGTCAAAAACGACGTCTCCGTTTTTGTCACACGAAGAGACAGAGAACAGTATCCCCGCGGAGGCAACCAGAGAGAGTAGAAATTTTGCTTTCATAATTTTTACGAAGGATGAATATGGGTGCAAAATACAAACTTTTTACGGAACTAATATCAAGTCCGCGTTAATAAGGTAGATTGCATCATCAAATAATTGGATATTTATGAAGAAAATTTTCTGTGCAGCTCTCTTGTTATCAGCTGTTTGCGCGAATATGACGGCTCAGGTAAGGAAGCCTGCCATGCACGGTACAAAGAAGAAAGCATCCACTAAGGCTCCAAAAGCTGTAGCTCCGGCAGAACCAGCGGATACAAATGTATATTTCACTATATGTGGAAATAGAGCAAATTTCCAGGCGATCAAAGAAGATGAGTTCAGAAAGCAGTTCTCGGAAGAAAAATGCAATAAATTTCAGCTGGAAACTGCCGATAAAAAAGCGCGAGTCGTCCTTGATTCCTTTGTGTTCTCCCTAATTCCGAAGAAAGGCAGCGGAAGGGAAAAAGCGCGTGGCACGGTTATCGGAAATGCTCTTAATCAGAAGCTATGGAAAGCCTTCTCGGAAGCCGGAGCCGGTGATCTCATCCTCGTGGATGAGATTAGATACCACTCCGCAATGCCGAAGAAAGTCCCCCTGAGCCTCGTCTTTGGAATTAAATAATGAACAATTTGTATGAAACTTCTACCTATCTCTTTTTTGCTCCTCGGAGCATTTCTCTTCGGTTCTTCTGAGTCCCGTGCTGCGGGCGGAACGGATGTGTGGCTTTATCTGATGCCCGGCATCCGGACAGTCAATATCCCGCAAAGCGTTATCAATTTTAAGGCGGAAGACAATTCCCCTAACTATGACTCTATGTCATCGGTGATTAATCTGAAAAAGACCTGCAGGGCGTACGATGGTCTGCTGGGTATCATTGTCAAGGATGCCGATGGCGGACTATTTGGAAAATTCCAGTTCGGTGGGTATGGCCGGCAGAAAGTCAGCGGATTCGATATTGACGGAGGTCTCGGCTGGGATTTCAAATATAAAAAGAGCTTCCATTTTATGCCTGGAATAGATGCCGCCTACACCTTCGGCTACATGGGGCTGGGATCTATGATCCGTACGGATAACTATCAGGAAATAAACGGTCAGCAATTCACTGGCAAGCAGCTTGATGTCTCTGCCTACTCCGGATACTTCAGCCTTAAGCCTACACTTGTCCTGGCTTGGGATATTACACCATATTTTGGCCTCATCGGAGATGTTGGGTACCAGTTCTCCTTCAAATCTCATGAGCGTATTGAGTATAGTGGCTATGGAAGTGATGGGAAGAGCTACTCAGAGTATCGCAAATATTCCGATCCCGAAAATATTGCCTGGACGGGAGAAAACTCTGTGATTAGCGGTATGCCTTTCAGCTACAGCGGATGGTTTGTACACTTCGGAGTTAAATTTGAGGTCGGAGATTTCCTCAGCAGAAATCCCAATACTACGGATTGCCATACCTGCGGATCAGGCAGGTATTCCAGACCTTCAGGAAATATCAATAATCCTCAGGGATATAATATGACCCCTGGTCCGGAGATTCTCAAGCCCCGCACTCCTTTGAATCCATCTGGCCCGTCTAAGCCTAAAGTCGGATACTAAATCCGTTTGATGAATAAATGAAGACTATTTAAAAGCTCCCTGCTGATTACAACATCAGCAGGGAGCTTTTTCCGTTTTACAGCTCCAGGATCATTTCATATTTGTCCAGACCTTCTGCCCAGTGATTGCGTTCAATGCTCATGATCCGGAATCCATGCATGAGGAAAAAAGTCCAGGAGAGCTGGGAGGTCTGCACCAGCACGGGAAGCTCTCCGAGCTGCTGCCTTCCATGAATGATGCGGTGCCGAAGCAGTGCAGATCCGGCGCCTTTCCCATGCCAGTCCGGATGTACAAATCCCCAGGTCAGGTTGATCTCCTGGCCGGACTCGGATATCAGATAGCCGGCTCCTCCAATGACCATGTTTCCATCGATGGCCACAAAGTAAGGATCAGGATACGCTATTAAATAGTCCAGATAGTCTATGACTTCATACTCGGCAAAATATCGGGGCGTATTCATCCGGATGGCGGTTTCCAGAGCAGCAGTATGCTCCGGTAGAAAATTGAGGATGCTTATCACGATACGAAGTAATCTGACTGTAAAATTAGAGGATTGGATAGGCTTCTGGTGAGTTTCATGATTGTGGTGTGATAGTATACATTTTGCCTGATTTCTTACAGCTACTTGTACCTGATTCTCCTCAGCCCTTAACTTTACATCCAAATTTTGAGGCTTTGAGATAT
>JBBRLW010000343.1:0-2865 GCA_038231115.1 Bacteroidia bacterium | reverse complement strand
TAACGGATTCTCTCTTTCCCTACCTTTGCCGAGAGATGATTCCGCCGCTGAGCAAAGTACGTGTTACCATAGACCGTGACCATGTTCCATGGACGCGCTACCTCGTCCTGTTTTTCTCGGCCGTACTCATTACGCTGATTATTCCGAAGCTCGGCAAATTCCGCTATGAGTACCAGCAGGGTAAGCCCTGGCTCCATAATGACCTCAAAGCGCCTTTTTCCTTTCCGGTACTCAAATCGGAGGTGGAGCAGGTTGCAGAGAAAAGGAGACTCACCCAGAACGTCATCCCTTTTTTCAGGAGAGAAAGCTCCATTTCCGATACGCGCATTGATGCCTTTGAACGTGCCATTCAGGAGCAGGTCAGCGCTACCGAAACCAGCCCGGAGCAGGACGATCAGCTCTTTAAAGCTTCCGCTGTGGGGCTGCGGAATCTTAAGCGCGTTTTCGCTCAGGGAATCATTCAAAAAGAAGAATCCCGCCAGCTCTCCCATAGCACAATGGTGCAGGAAATTGACGATGAAGATATCTCCGAAGTTCCCATATCCAGCTATCTGAGCCTTTCTTCGGCCCGAAGGATGCTCCGCATGGCGCTGGATTCCATTCCCAACAGCGAGGAAAAGGTCTATGTGGAAACAGCCCTCTTCAAAGCCATTGACTATAATATTGTTTATGACTCGATGCTTACGCGGCGCAAGCTGGATGAAGTGCTGGAAAACGTCTCCACCGTTCGCGGAAGGGTAGAGCAGGATGCGCTCGTCATCAAGCGCGGCGATATTATTACTGCCCAGAAGTTCCGGCTGCTTGAGTCCCTCAAGCATCAGTACGAGCGTGAACAGCAGGGCGGATATGATATCTATCTCAGCTTTACAGGGTATCTGTTTATCGTGCTCTTTCTGTTCTTTATGTACGGATACCATCTAAGCTATTTCCATCCGGAAATTTTGCGGTCGCGCCGCTCTCTGCTCGCGGTCTGCGTGATGATTATCGCATTTGTAGGTGCTACCGCATTTTTCGTCAAAAGCAATCAGGTGAGCTTCCTTCTCATTCCATACTGTGCCGTCCCTGTGATCCTGCTTGCTTTCTTCGGACAGCGTGTAGCACTTACTACGCATATCCTGATCATCTTCCTCGCCGGACTCATCGCGCCCAATCCCTTTGAATTCGTCATTATTCAGATCCCTACCGGTCTCATTGCCATTATTACGATGCTCCGGATCAGGTACATCTCGCAGTTCTTCATTGCTGCCCTGCTGATTCTGGTCTGCTACTTTTTCCTGTATACCGGATTCAGCCTCATTCATGCAGAGAGCATCAGGGAATTACGTCCGGAAAATTATCTCTGGCTCGGCGGTAATTTTCTGCTGACCCTGCTGACCTATCCGCTGATATACGCCAATGAGCGCGTATTTGGATTCCTGTCTGATATATCTTTGCTTGAGCTGACCGATATTAATTCCAAGCTGCTCAAGGAGCTATCTGAAAAAGCACCCGGGACGTTCCAGCATTCCCTGCAGGTGGCGAATCTTGCCGAAGCCATAGCCAATCAGATTGGTGGAGATTCGCTCTTGATCCGCGTCGGGGCGTTATATCATGACATCGGGAAGATGTTTAATCCGCAGTATTTTATCGAGAATCAATCGGAGGAATACAATCCGCATCAGAATATATCCGAGGAGCAGTCCGCTCAGATTATCATTGAGCACGTTTCGAGGGGAATGAAGCTCGCCAGGGAGAATCGGATGCCCGCCAAGATCAGCCATTTCATTGAGACCCATCACGGAAATACACGGGTGGAATATTTCTATCAGAAATACCGCGAGCGGGTAGGGGAGCATGCTTTTGTGAACGAAAACAACTTCCGATACCCGGGTCCGCGTCCGGATAGCAAAGAAACCGCTATTCTGATGATGGCTGACTCCATTGAGGCCGCCTCCCATAGCCTCAAAAATCCGGATGATGCTCAAATTTCCGTTCTGGTGGATAAAATTATTGATCACAAGATCGAGGACGGTCAGCTCTCCGATGCACCAATAACACTCTACGAGATTGATCAGGCACGCGTCCTCTTCAAGCGCCTTCTGCATAGTATCTATCATGTGCGGGTACCCTATCCGGCTCGCCCCTGATGCATTAGACCTGAGATATGATATGGATCGCCTGCAAGTAAAACGGTACTAAGCATAAGACAATGGTCTTATAAATATGGGATGAATAGGCAGCAGTATAAAAAGGAACTGGTAATAAACCCTAATACAGAAAAAGAAAATGCATACCTAATCCCAATAAATATTCACGGACAACATGACGAAGAAAGAAAAAGACAATATTAATAAGGCATTTGATAGAGATGATTATAAAATGGCTGCTAAAATTCTGAAAAGAGAAATAAAAAATGATCCTGCAAATCATTGGTTAATTACGAAGTTGAGTAGTGCATTATACGAGAGTGGAAAGTATATTGAATCCCTCAGTGAATCGGAAAAGGCACTAAAAATTATGCCTGAATGCCCCCTGGTTTTATGGGACTACGCAAATTCTCTTAGTAAATTGGAGAAAACAGATGAGGCAATTGGTGCATTTAGGAAAATAATTTATTTATATAAATCAGTAGAGATTTATGAAGATTGTTGGGAAGATAAAAATTGGGCAATGTCAATAATGAATGATTCCATTTATGAGCTTGCTACTTTATACCAGAAGCGCTCTAATATCAGTATGGCTAAAAAATATATACTACTTCATTTTGTGAATAGATATCAGGGAGTTAGAAGTATATATTCAATGAAAGATGCTAAAAAGCTATTTGTAGGCATATTAACTAGTTCATCCAATTCACTGATACTAAGCAATAGCTATTGGATCATG
>JBBRLW010000342.1:0-2866 GCA_038231115.1 Bacteroidia bacterium | reverse complement strand
GGTAGCATTATCTCTATCCTTCTATAAGTAATACCTACTTTACTTCAGGCTTGTTGCCTTTATCATCGCCGGTTTTGGCCTGATTGAATTCCTTGATGCCTGTACCAAGTCCACGCATCATTTCAGGGATTTTTTTGCCTCCGAACATAAGCAATACCACTCCGATAATGAGGATGAGTTCCATGCCGTTAGGCATTCCGAATAAAATTGTTGAGATCATAAATTATTTTTGAAAAGCAAAATGGCCTGAATGTCCATTAAACAACGTTTAGTATATGAATGCTGATAATTAGACTACAGAACGTTTAACATATTTGCTTTTTATGGGGACGCAAAGCCCTGTGAAATAGTTTTACCTACTTAAAACAAAAAAATTTTATGTCTAAGAAATTTGATGAACTAAAGGTGGCTGCAGGGCTTGACTTCCCTGCGACGAGAGCTATCTCCCGCAGAAATTTCCTGATGTGGACCGGAGTCGCCACTGCTTCAGGAATCATGATTGCATCTTGTAAAAAAGATTCTACTACGTCTACCACTACTTCTACTACTGGTACAGGTACTACAGTAAACCTCGGAAGCGGGGATACAGGTATCCTGAACTATGCGTATGCTTTGGAGCAGTTAGAGGCTGCTTTTTATATTCAGGTTTTGGATACTCCGTATGCAAATATCTCAAGCACAGAGCGTGATATCCTTACTGACATCAGAGCACATGAAATTGCACACCGTGAGTTTTTCAAGAAAGCTCTTGGAGCAGGTGCAATCATCGGATTGACTCCTGATTTCTCTTCAATCAACTTCAATGACCGCGCAAGTGTATTGAATACAGCCAAAGCATTTGAAGATCTTGGTGTATCTGCCTATAATGGTGCAGGAGCCCTTTTGAAAGATAAAAGCTATCTGCTTGCTGCCGGTAAAATTGTTTCCGTAGAAGCACGCCACGCAGCTGCCATCCGCGACCTTTTGATGCCTAATACATCAAATTTCGCAGGTTCAGATGTAATTGACGGTAATGGACTTGATAAAGCGAATACGCCGGCTACAGTTCTTGCAACAGCTGGGACTTATGTCAAAAATAAAATTGACTTCTCAAACCTTCCTAAATAACCCTAACCTTTAAAAGTCAATAAGATGAATTTAATTAATATTTTTAATAGCCTTGATCTCAGCCGTGTTGACGATGAGACGTACGACAAGCTTTCTTCCCGTCGTGATATGATCTCGAAAGCTGGTAAATTCGGAGTGAAAGCAGCAGTTGCTTCCCTTCCAATGGTATTCAGCATGATGCCTAAGATTGTCAATGCACAGACTCAGTCAACTGTTGATGTATTCAACTTTGCACTGACACTTGAGTATCTTGAGTCAGAGTTCTACAACAAAGGAATTTCCATCAGTGGACTTATCCCGCCTACTTATCGTGAAGTTTTCACAACTATAGCAAACCACGAGGTTGAGCACGTTAACTTCCTTAAAGGTGCACTTGGTGCATCCGCTGTAGCGAAGCCTACATTCGACTTTACAGCAGGAGGAACTTTCAGCCAGGCATTCTCTAACTACGGGACTTTCTTGGTGCTTGCACAATCCTTTGAGGATACTGGAGTTCGTGCATACAAAGGACAGGCAGGAAATATCACAGAGGGTAATCTGCTTACAGCTGCGCTACAGATTCACTCTGTAGAAGCACGTCACGCTTCTCAGCTGCGCCGCCTAAACGGACAGAAGGGATGGATTTCAGTTGAAGGTGGAGTTGCCAATGGAGCCGTATCACAGGTTGATGCAGTTTACGCTGGAGAAAACAATACTACTCAGCTTGGAGTTGATGTCTCTACAATTAACTCAGGGGTATCTATCGGACAGGCACGTGAGTCATTCGATGAGCCTTTAACACGCGATCAGGTACTTGCTATCGTTGCGCCGTTCATTAAATAAGCTAAACAAATAGTTTATCCATAAAAAAGGGAGCTACTCTAAGAGTAGCTCCCTTTTTGTTTTATTAGGGCTGGAGCAATTAGAAGTGCTTCCATCCCTGGGCTTTGAGGGGATAGGTATTCCCGCCCTTGGAGATCATGATATTGCCATCAGATTTATCCTGAACATATCCAATGATGGTAAAATCAGGATGATTTTCCAGCTTGCTGTGCTCCGCCTGTGGGACGGTAAATAGAAGCTCATAGTCTTCGCCTCCGTTTAATGCAGCGGTAGTTCCATCAATCCCGAGGGAACGTCCTACCTTATAGGTCTGTGGATCGAGCGGAATCTTTTCCTCATATACTACGATTCCCACATCTGACTGGCGGGCTATATGGAGACATTCGGAAGAAAGGCCATCGGAAATGTCCATCATGGAAGTCGGAAGAATTTTGAGGTCATCTAATAAGGGAATAATATCCTTGCGGGCTTCCGGTCGGAGATGCCGCTTGAGGATATAGTCATACTCGGCGAGCTTGGGCTGCGCTTCGGGATGCTCGAGAAAGACACGCTTTTCCCGCTCGAGGATTTGCAGTCCCATATAGGATCCACCGAGGTCACCCGTGACGACCAGCAGATCATTGACTTTGGCTCCGGAGCGATATACGATTTTGTCTTTAGCTGCTTTCCCTATAGCCGTGACATTGATAACAAGTCCGCTGCGGGAGCTGGTTGTGTCTCCGCCGATAAGATCAAGTCCATAGTTTTTGCAGGCGACCATGACGCCCTGATAAACCTCTTCCATAAACTCAACGGTAATCTTGCTGGATAAGGCGAGGGAAATAAGAATCTGCTCGGGACGGCCATTCATCGCATAAATATCGGATATGGCGGCTATTACACAACGGTATCCGAGGTGGATGAGAGGCGTATAGCTGAGATCGAAATGGATACCTTC
>JBBRLW010000341.1:0-2866 GCA_038231115.1 Bacteroidia bacterium | reverse complement strand
TAGGCATAGAAATGCTCAGCTCATTTCCGGGAACCGATCGCTTAAACAGGCTTATTGGTGTACTCATGACTTGAGTATGGGACTTGCGTATAAAATTTTTGCGCTTAAAACCGGCTGAGATATCCGACGTGTACTTTGGAGGCAGAGAGGTCTAAAGGATTCTGCTGCTGCTTCCCTACCGCAAAGCTAACATTAAAGAATCCGACCTTTGTCAGGTAGGTATATCCAAGCCCAAATCCGTAGGGCGTATCGGAAAATTTATTGCCTCTCAGATTTTTCTGATAAAATGCAGCATTATAGAATGCTGATATAAAAGAACTTGCATCGGTTAGGAATCTATACTCCGCGCGCGGCAGGATATAGCTGCTCGCCAGAATGGAGCCTTCATCGAATCCGCGAAGAGTTCGGAATCCGCCGATGCGGAACATCTGATTTTGCAAGACTTCGTTATCTGTGAGCAGTGCCCCTGATATTCCGATAACGCCGACGCTTCTTTTGCCTAAGGGGGCGTAAAAGCTGTTATCGGTGGTAATGCGGTAGATGGACTTGCTCAGGCGAATTGAGTCGTAGAACTGCTCGCCAAGCTGTGGATTCCGTTGTATGCGTTTAATTCCGGCACTGCCCTCTATGTACAGGGAATATCCTTTTTTAGGATTGATGCGGTAGTCCAGCCTCTCCCGCCTGAGATTAAGTCCATACCAGTTGATAGATAGATCGAGATAGGGCGGCTTTTGATGCGATTTCTGATAGTATTCCGCATTCAGGATGCTGGTGGTATAATTGGAAATAGAAACCCCGATATTATCGAGCGCGCTCAGGCTATAGCTGAGATTAAACTGGCTTTCCACAATGATAAAAGCGGTATCGATGCGCTGCAAGCGAAAGCTTCCGCCCGTTCCGAGCGGTGTATTGAAGAGGTAGGGATAGTTTCCAGCAAGGCCAAGCTGGGAAGCATTATTGAGGAAATTTTTGAAATCCAGCTCAAAACGGATCCCTCTGCTAAAGAGATTGATGAGTTCGAGATCCACTTCTCCGGTAAGCAGGAGCTTATTCTGTGCATTGGCAGAGTTGGGAGCCAGTCCCAGGATACCATTGAGTCGGCTGGCTTTCTGCGTCTGAAGTACAAGGCGGAGAATGGCTTTATCTCCGATAAAAATCACCTGCGGCTTGCGGACAAGCTGGAGATAGAAGAGTTCTTTCAATCGGGATTCTATCTGCAAAGCCTGCTGCTCGGAATATATACGTCCTTTCTGGACACCGAGATAGGCGGCAATAAATTTGGGTCGGATGGCAGAATCTCCCGTGATCTCAAGCGTATCCCAGGTAATCTGCTTTCCTGCCATCAGATGTAGCTCTGCGGAAACGGAGTCATCGGAGAGAAATATGACTTTGGACAGGGATAGCTCGGCAAATGGGTATCCGTTGTTTTCAGCGAAGCGGAGCATCCGCTCCATCAGGCGGTTGAGCTGTTTACGGTCAAAGGGTTTGGCCTTAAACTGGGCGCTACTGTATCCGGCTATGCTGAGCCATTGCTCGGGTATATTACCTGATCCGAGGCGTGCCCATTGCAAAGCCTGATGCGGGATAAGATATATACTTAGTATAGTAGAATCTGAGGCCAGACGATTGCTTAGCTCCGCCGAGAAATAGCCGGATTCGTAGAGACTGCCGTGAATATTCTGTATGGTTTTCAGTATAGCGGGTGCTGAAAGTTCCGATGATTTTGGGAGCTTCAGCTGCCTGAGCAGAGCTATGGAATCGGGAAATCTATCTGGAAATATATACCGGATGGAAACAGAAGTTCTTGATCTGACCGACTTTGTAGCGGTACGGGCAAAGCTATCCTTTATTTGAGCTTCGGAATTGAAGCAGCATAGCATCAGCAGCATATAGATCAGGAAGGAAGTCCGCATAATGCCGTCAGGCTATACTGAAAACAAATATAGCAAAAAGAGAAGGGCTATTGTCCTCTATAAACACGACATCCCCGCCATCTCCCCACAAAAAAGCCCCTGAAGAACAAACTTCAGAGGCTTTCTCATATTCTAATATCGGATGTATCTCCTCTTATCTCAACAGCGTCACCGATCCGGTGAAGGTGTATTTCTTGCCGAACAGATTGGTCACTTTCAGCACATACACGTACACGCCTTCTTCAGCCTCGGAGCCCTGGTACTTCCCGTCCCAGCCCTTGGTCTTGTCTGTTGTCTCGAACATCTGCTCGCCCCAGCGGTTATACACCTGGAACAGATACGCGCCTGTCTCTCTTGTGATTGGCATGAACGTCTCATTCACCCGTGTCCGCTCATTGTAGAGGTTATTCGGTGTAAATACATTCGGAATATACACAATCAGCTCTGGCAATATCTGTACAAAGGAGTCCGCCTCTGACTTACAGCCCTGCTCCGTGACTACGTTCAGCTTCACGTGGAAGATACCCGTATCGCGGTACTCATGGTCGATCTTGCCGATATCTGATCCTTTACCCGGCAGACGTACGCCGTCGCCAAAGTCCCACACCAGGTTCGCTGATGCTTTTAGCTTCGGATCCTTGTACTCCGTAGAGTCAGAGAACGTGATCACCGGAACTACTACACTCGTCACGCCCGGATTCAGGTTGATTCTGGCTAATGGTAGCGCAAATACTTTGATGTAATTATTTTTTACTATCTCAGCCTCGCAGCCGTTGGCAGATTGTACTTTCAGTTTCACCACATAGCCTCCCTTCCAGTCCGGATTGTAGAGGTAGGTATAGCTCGGACGTTGATCAGAGGATGTATTGGCCGATCCGGCTGAGTCGCCGAAGTTCCATGACTGCGATTTCACGACAGAGTTCCCGTAATTGCTCAGGTCTCTAATTCTGACT
>JBBRLW010000340.1:0-2882 GCA_038231115.1 Bacteroidia bacterium | reverse complement strand
TTTTATCAGAATATCTTTTCTCGGAAAAACCTATTCCCGCTCACTTTCCTCATCGAAACCGCATTGTTGCCGGATTAAGCGATGGCCTGCTCATCGTTGAAACAGGCCGCAAGGGAGGAGCGCTCCTGACTGCAGAATTGGCGCACTCGTATGACCGGGATGTTATGGCTGTCCCGGGAAAAATAGGTGAGGAGTTTTCGGCAGGATGCAATTATCTGATTAAATCCAATCAGGCTGCATTAGTAGAGTCAGGGGAGGACATTGCTCAAATTTTGGGCTGGGACATTGATGTGAAAAAATCAATTCCCAAAAAGAAGCTCCATGAACTGAATGGCATTCCGCTGGAAATTTATCAGCTTATCAATAAGCAGCATAAAATGGATTTCGATACACTCTCCTCCGAGCTACAGATTCCTCCGTCCGAGCTAAGTATGCTTTTGCTATCCCTTGAGCTTGAAGGTGCCATTGAAGCCCTTCCGGGGAAACATTATCGTGCATTGTAGCCCTAAAATTGCTAATTTGGAGGTGTGAAATTCTTCCATCTATTATTTGCCTTCTTCTTTTCCGGTCTTATGATCACTGCTCAGGCTCAAAACAAACGCATCAAAGATGGAATACCGCATAATATCATAATCATCCTTAACGGATCACTCAATGAGGAGTATGTTGCGGCATTAAAGCTTCAGAATCATGACTCAAGTATTTTGCAAAGAGCCGATGGGGCAGGGTATATTCCTTCCTGGATAAAAGGGTATCCTTACACGGACAATGCTGGCCGGCTCTCCGTCATTTCAACGGGGAAAGTATGTTTGAGAGGGTCATTGGGCATAGATTCCAAAGGCAGCCCCGCTCAGACTCTTTTTGAGCTGGCTGCCAAACGCAAAAAGGTTGTTGGATTAATTACCTCAACAACACTCGGTAAAACAGATGCTCTCGCTTTTTGCAGTCATTATAAAGAGCATCCCAATGAAGATACCATCGCCAACCAGATTGAGAGCATTAAGCTGGATTATCTCTCTTGTGGCGGCCTTAATCATTTCAAATCCCGTCCTGATAAGAAGGATATAATTAATCAATACATTACTGACATAGGAGCTACTTTTGAGCCTGACATTACCAAGCTTAAGAGATTCAAAACGCCCAAGATGTTTTCCGTAGTGTCTCCAGAGAGCCTCCTGATAAAGGATTTATTTAGAAATGAGTATTTTCCTACGGAGACAGATAATGCCATCCGCCATTTGATTTCCGGATTTGGAGGATATGTGCTCGTCATTGATCAGCCTTATGTAGAAGGAGTCTCAGATAAAATGGGTGCCGATAATGTCAAAAAAGAAATGGAGATATTTGAGCATACTCTTGAAACAATCAACAAGTACGGACTTTCCCAGACCCTTGTCCTCATTATAGGAGGCAACAATGGACATAACGTTCAGATCAGCGGTGCGACACCCGAGAAAGGCAAAATAGAGATTGAGCTGAGTGCCCGAAATAAGTCTGATATCGGGATGATTCCATTCTTTGCCATAGGAGTAGGAGCTGACAGATTCTATGGCATTCAGGATGCGCAACAAATACACAGGATTCTTTCCGAATACATAAACGAATGATGTCGAAGCTATTAGTAATCCTGCATCCGGATAAAATTATAGTGCTTACTGTATTGGGTATTGTCGCCTTTGGATTACTGATCATCCGCCTTTATGAGCAGCATCCTATTGTAGCACGCCGAAGAAAAGGTATATTTTTCGGAAATTTTATGCTGCTGTTGCTCCTCATCGCATGGCATTTTTATCAAAAAGGACAAAAGACGGGGATTCTGATCACGGGACTCGCCGCTGTTGCCGTAGGTAAATATCTTCACGATGAGCAAAACGGCAGCGTAGAATAATATCAAAAATCTAAAAAGCCCGCTTGATAAAGATATATTATATCTTTATCAAGCGGGCTTTTTAGTAATAGTAGCGAGAACGAGAGTTGAACTCGTGACCTCAGGGTTATGAATCCTGTGCTCTAACCAACTGAGCTATCTCGCCGGTCAATTGAGGTGCAAAGATAACATTTTCTCAGAAACCGGAATAGCTCAGTTATGAATTTAGAATAAGGCGACTATATACCCTCTATGCCTTAGGCTTATCGAAGTTGAGCATCCACTGGAAGCCATATTTATCAACCAGGTGTCCGAATATGGCTCCCCAGAATTCTTCTTTCGGAGGATGGTTAGGATTACCTCCTTCTGCGAGCTTGCTATACAGGCTATGGACTTCTTCTTCGCTCTTGCAATTTAGCATCACCGTCATGTTATTGCCTGCAGTAATTCCAGTTTCACCGAGCATGTCGCTTGACATCAAAACTGCTCCATCCGGAGTTGTTAGTTGTGCGTGCATAATTTGATCCTGCATTTCCGCCGGCATTTGCGCTGCCGCTGGTGTACTGTTGACCTGCATCATGTGGAGATCGCCACCCAGGCAATCTTTGTAGAAATTCATTGCCTCTCTGCAATTACCCTTAAAGGATAAGTAAACATTCATTTGTGCCATAATTCGATAAATAATATTTCCCCGCAAATTAAAGCGGCCTGATGAAATAGTATCATCAGGCCGCTTTAATTCATAATTTATTAATAATGATTACCTCACACGTACCAGACGCTCTGAAAAGCGATATCCATCTATATATACACGCATGAGGTACACTGACTGCGAAAGTCCAAGAGCGCTTGCCTCGATTGGAATCTCGTAAGTACCTACCGGCTGAGTTGCATCAGCCAACACTGCTGACAATTGACCCTTCAGTGTGTGTAATTCTATACGCACTTTGGAAGGATTCTTCAAGACATATCGGAAAGTAGTACTTTCCACAAATGGATTCGGATATAATTTGTG
>JBBRLW010000339.1:0-2903 GCA_038231115.1 Bacteroidia bacterium | reverse complement strand
CACTGGATTTCAGAGCAGGCCGTATTCCTCACCGAAGCTCGGCAGGAATGGATGCAGCACATCGCTACACGATCTCAGCTGACGCAAGCGGCGCTACAATACATCAACCCAGGAAGCTGAGTCGCCTCAGGTAGATACAGCAGATCAACCTTCCCTCATTTTATTATTTTCCCTACCTTTGCACCAAATTAAGCGCAAGCATAGATGGCAAATATCGGTAAAGTAGCTCAGGTGATCGGTCCCGTAGTGGACGTGAGCTTCTCTGCGGAAGGGTCGCACCTTCCGAGAATTCTCTCCGCACTCGAAATCGATCGCGGTAACAACCAGAAGCTTATCCTCGAAGTTCAGCAGCACCTCGGCGAGGACTTAGTCCGTGCCATCGCAATGGACTCCACAGAAGGACTCGTTCGTGGTATGGAAGCCGTTGATATGGAAGCAAATATATCCATGCCCGTCGGCGAGCAGATTCGTGGACGCCTGTTCAATGTCATTGGTGAAGCCATTGACGGAATCGGCAAAATATCCTACGCCAAAACACGCGGGATCCACCAGAATCCACCAAAATTCGAAGAGCTGACTACGCAAACGGAGCCTCTCTTCACAGGAATCAAAGTAATTGACCTTATTGAGCCTTACGCCAAAGGCGGGAAAATCGGACTCTTCGGCGGTGCCGGAGTCGGAAAAACCGTACTTATCCAGGAGCTGATCAATAATATCGCAAAAGCACACGCCGGACTATCCGTATTTGCCGGAGTAGGAGAGCGTACCCGCGAAGGAAATGACCTTCTCCGCGAGATGATCGAAGCCGGAATTGTCCGCTATGGAGATGCATTCAAGCATTCTATGGAAGAAGGCGGATGGGATCTCTCTAAAGTAGATCTCGAAGAAATGAAAAAATCACAGGCCACATTTATCTTCGGACAAATGAACGAGCCTCCGGGTGCACGTGCACGGGTAGCCCTTTCCGGACTGGCCGTTGCCGAGTATTTCCGTGACGGAGAAGATTCCGAAAACGGACAGGGACGTGATATCCTCTTCTTTATTGACAACATCTTCCGCTTTACACAGGCCGGATCAGAAGTATCCGCCCTCCTCGGACGTATGCCTTCTGCCGTAGGATATCAGCCTACCCTCGCTACCGAGATGGGACTCATGCAGGAGCGCATCACTTCCACCAAGCGCGGATCTATTACCTCCGTGCAGGCGGTATATGTCCCTGCCGATGATTTGACCGATCCGGCTCCTGCGACCACATTCGCCCACTTGGATGCTACCACCGTACTATCCCGTAAAATCTCCGAGCTTGGAATTTATCCTGCCGTAGATCCCCTCGATTCTACTTCCCGTATCCTCTCCCCCGATATCGTCGGTGCCGAGCATTACCGCTGTGCACAGAACGTCAAAATGATTCTCCAGCGCTATAAGGAACTTCAGGATATCATCGCCATCCTCGGTATGGACGAGCTTTCCGAGGAAGATAAGCTGGTAGTACACCGTGCACGTCGCGTACAGCGATTCCTTTCCCAGCCTTTCTTCGTAGCACAGCAGTTCACCGGACTCGAAGGACAGCTCGTAAGCATTGAGGATACCATCAAAGGATTCAATATGATTATGGACGGAGAGGTAGATCAGTATCCGGAGTCAGCCTTTAACCTCGTCGGAACCATCGAGCAGGCCATCGCCAAAGGCGATAAAATGCTCGCCGAGTCAAAATAACCTGATTATTTCCTCATCAATATGCATCTCGAAATAGTCAGTCCCGAGTCCACACTTTTCTCCGGAGAAGTCATCTCTGTGCGCCTCCCGGGCACCGTCGGCCAGTTTGAAGTCCTCAAGGATCACGCACCCCTCATCTCCACCCTCGATGCCGGCGATATTCGTATCCGCCACGCCGATGGCCGTGAGGAACACTTTCAGGTAAACTCAGGCTGCGTTGAAGTACTTAAAAATAACATCACCGTCATGGTCTAAGCCCTTTGGCTCCATGCACAAATGATCATTATATCTAAAAGCCGGACTCTCCCAAGTCCGGCTTTTTTGTGTGCTTTCCATCCGATTGCACCTCCGCATTTTTCCTGCCTGTTCCCTTAGAATTTTAGGCTTACATGCTCCGATATGATTATTTAGACCGAATCTGAATTGCTACTCCCATCCGAAATAATAATTGTTCGCATACCAATGAAAATAAATAAATTATACCGATAGCATCCCGCTGCAATTCGTAATTTATTATACTGGGACAATATTGACTAAGCTTTTTGCAGATTTATCTGCATTAAATTTCAACAGAATTATAGGCACACAACTGTGTAAAGGCCTTTTTGCTAATAAACAGCGGTTTATATATTAATTGGTTTTACTTGAACTTTAAACATATTGCCAAAGTTAAGTCTGCATAACTTATTAATTTTAAACAAAATGGCAACATCTAAAGACGACTCTTCTAAAGAAGAAACTAAGAACCACTCATCCAATTCTAACTCCGGATCAGGATCCCATTCAGAGTCAGGACATGGATCGCATTCTGGCGCAAGTCATAAAAGCGACGCAAAAGAGGAGCATGCAGGCAAAGGCGGAAGTCATAGCAGCTCATCCGATTCACACAGCTCCCATAGCTCAAAAAGCCATGACAGCGACGAGAAAGACGGGCATTCAAACAAATCCGGAAGCCACAGCAGCTCATCCGATTCTAAAGGCGGATCACATAGCTCAAAAAGCCATGATAGCGACGAAAAAGACGGACGCTCACACAACGGCGGAAATCACAGCAGCTCATCACATTCTGATTCCAAAAGCGGATCACATTCCGAAAGTGGAAACAAATCTGGGAGCCATTCTGGTAACCATGACTCAGAAGGCGGAAGTGGAAAGCAGGGATTCGCATCCATGGATCATGACCGTGT
>JBBRLW010000338.1:0-2925 GCA_038231115.1 Bacteroidia bacterium | reverse complement strand
TTTTTATCAGGCGGAAATGGCCAAGAATATAATCCAGGGATTCCCGATTTATTACTGTCCGGGTGTTAATGTAGTTTTCTATCCTGCTGTACATATCAATACCTTAGCTCAAATTTCGGAGTTTGTTTAATCAAACTTCCACAAAGATCTGTATTCTTTGTCATGATCGTGATTATCTTCGTTCTACAATGTATCAGTTAAGTGCCAGGGATTGTATTGAAAGGCTGGAACTGCTCCCGCATCCGGAGGGCGGATATTATAGGGAGATATACCGGAGTACCGGTATGATTCCTCTGGAAGTATTGCCGGATGCATTAGGATTCAGCGGAAGGCGGAACTTTGCAACCGGCATCTACTTCCTGCTTGAGGCCGGAAATTTCTCGGCTTTTCACCGGATATCATCGGATGAGGGATGGCATTTCTACGCCGGATCCACATTAGAAGTACACATTATTGACCCGCAGACGGCTAACCATCATTGCCTCCGTTTGGGGAGGAATTTACCGGAAGGGGAGGAATTTCAGGCCTACGTTAAGGCGGGATGCTGGTTCGGATCAAGGCCTGCACCCGATGCAGGTCCGGATGGCTGGGCTTTGGTAGGATGTACAGTCAGTCCGGGATTCGACTTTGAGGATTTCGAGATGGCGGAGCGCGAGGCGCTGATTGCGGCCTATCCCATGCATGAGGAGATTATCATGGCGCTTACAAGAGGCGTATAATGTCCTAAGCTGAAGAACTCATTGGCCTGATATTCCATTATACCTATATAGCCATGATTGACCTGTCGATTCCTATACCTTATATTATCAGCCTGCTGATGATACTCGCGGCCTTTCTCTGCGTATATCTCCTTGGGCATACTGACTTTGCTTCCCCTGCGGATTACGTCCTGCACCTTATGGGATGGTCTTCTATGGCGATCCTGCTTTTTATAGCCGCGCCCTGGATGTTCCTTACTATATACCTCAAATATGCTTTTGCTGGAATAGTGCTGGCTGTAGCCCTACGGGCAGGAATGAAGCTGCATATAAGAGATAAATCCGCTGAGCTGCTGCTCTGGCCGCTATTGAGAAGAGTTGCCTTGACAACAGTCAACTGCTTTCTGTTGATTATGCTGATCCTGGGGCACAGCTATGCCGACACTCCTCTGAACCTCGAGTATCCGCTGCACAATGGGACATATTACGTCATGCAGGGCGGAGGCAATGCCTGGAATAACCCGTTCCACGCCTCTTATAGCTGGCTGCATTACGGATATGCGGTAGATATCGGCAAGCTGAACCGAATAGGTGCACGCGCTTCATCACTGATCTACTCTTCAGATAATAAAGATTACACTATATTCAATGATACCGTGTATGCGCCCGCTTCCGGGGAAATTGTCCGCCTGCTGGATACGGTTACGGACAATCATCCGAGCGTATTGCGTACCAATCCGGATCATGGGAATCATATAGTTATCAAGTCAGGTCCCTACTATATCTATCTCTGCCACTTTGAGCGGAAGACGATGAAAGTCAAAAAGGGACAATTCGTAGAAAAGGGTCAGCCGCTGGGAAGAGTCGGAAATGCAGGCTGGACAATAGAGCCACATCTGCATATCCATGCCTGGAAGAATTTCAAATCTGAGGAAGTTGGAGAAGGCACATCAGTACCTCTTCTCTTTGAGGGGAACTTCCTCACTTTCAATGAAGTGTTTATCCCACGTCCTTAGCGGAAGAGCATCCACATTCCATATTTGAGCCTAAAATGTAGGAAATGAGCTGGAAATTACATAATTTTGCAAACTTATTTTGCGCAGCGTAAAATGGATGTTCTTAAAGAGTTTGATATTAATTTCGGCAGCCTCAAAACGGGATTACACCGTTTTGACTACGATATTGATTCCAGTTTCTTTGACTCTTATGAGTATTCGCTCGTAAGGCAGGCAGAACTTCATGTCCTGCTGATCATTGACAAGCAGCGCGAAAACTTTCTGATCTTTGATTTCGACCTTGAAGGTAACTTCGATCTGGAATGCGACCGATGCCTTGATATGTTTACTTTTCCGGTGGAAAAGAAGTATCAGGTGATTCTAAAGCTCGATGCTACGGATCCGGATACGGAGGACGACGATATAATTGTCCTGCCTCTGGATGCGTATGAATTTAACATCGGCAAGCTCATCTATGAGTTTGTGAACCTGCAGGTTCCGATGAAGCGTTCGTGTGATACAGTGGGTAAACCCTGCAATCCGGCTATGCTGAGCATGATATCGAACTTTGGCAGCACGACAGAAGAAGTAACTTTAGAGGACTATGAGTCCGAGGATGATCCGGAGCAATCACCGCTTCAGAAGCCTCCTAAGGACCATCCTACGGATCCCCGCTGGGATGAACTCAGGAAACTGGGGGAAAATTAAGATCAGGACGTATATTTGAAGTGTTTTTTTCACAAAAATTATTAATTTAAGGTAAGCAGATGCCACATCCTAAACGGAAAATTTCCAAAACCAGAAGAGACAAGCGTCGTACGCATGATAAAGCAAGCATGCCTACGCTTATGCTATGCCCGAACTGTGCCCGTCCCAATCTTTATCACAGAGTCTGTACGAACTGTGGTCAGTATCGTGGCAAGCAGGTGATGGAAGCCAAAGCAGCATAAAGCACATCGCTTAACATCATCAGACACAGCTTCAACCAGCACATCAGCAGGGAATAATATGCGGATAGGATTAGACATAATGGGAGGAGATTTCGCTCCCCAGTCACCCCTTGAAGGCGTTCGCCTTGTCATGCAACAGGGGCTGGCAGAAGAGGTAGTCCTCGTACTTTTTGGCGACAAGGGTCCATTGGATGCGTTCCTCAGCGATCATAATCTCGCAGGGCATCCACAGATTGAGGTAGTTTATACTACCCAGGTCATTGATATGGCAGAGTCTCCAAC
>JBBRLW010000337.1:0-2928 GCA_038231115.1 Bacteroidia bacterium | reverse complement strand
TGCTCTCCCTGAAATTCGAGATAATCTTTGAGCGTCTTCCAAGCCAGCTCATAAGATAGTTCAAAGCCTTTCACAAAGCCCTGCATCTCAAGAAAGCTCAGAGGATGATTGTTCTGAACCTCTACCGCCTTCTCAAGATTTCTCAGCGAGCGTATAAATTTATCAAATCTCTGCTTCCAGCGCAGAGGAGATGGGCTTTCCATATATGGATGTAAAATTAGGCTATTTGTACGATTACGATCCGTGCCAACTCATATCTGGTCAGAGGCAGAGGCGTCAAATGCGTATATTTGCAGAATGCAGTCCCCATCAGGATATAAGCGTAACAGGACTATTGGCCCATGGCCGATGTACCTGCTATGCATCCTGCTGAGCATGAGCTTCGGATGGCAATACATCGGATACTACGCCTCCGCGGACTGGGCACAGCAATCGGCACGCTCGCATTTTGACGAACTCCTCCAGTCAGGTGAGAAGAATGCGTTTACGGCAATCCGTATCACGCCACAGGAAAAGCACTCCTCTGATTATAAAGAGCTTAATGACCATGAATTCACATGGAAAGGCCGACTGTATGATGTGGCTACGTCCAAAGTATCAGATGATGGTACCACAAGCTATCTGGCATATCAGGACAGGGAGGAAGAAGGGATCCTGAGAGAGCTCGAAGAACATTTTGACGGATTATTATCAATGCACAATCCCTGGCAAAAAGAGGGAATGAAGCATTTGCTCAAAAATATCAGCCGCGACTATTATCCGGCAAGCTGTTTCACCTTCATTGTCCCTGTGGAGGATGTTAAGAATACCCTGTATCCACAGCTTAGTACTAATATGCGGAAAGCTGTTCAGCTATCCCTGCATAGTCCTCCCCCAGAGGCTTAGACGTTCTCCGACTGATGTAATCAGCCCTGCATTATACTCAAAGAGTATGACATCCATTTTTCTATTCCTCTCGTAGCGGTATAAATTCCCGCGCAGGGATAGGCTTTTTCATTTCAAAACTTTCTAAATGATATTCTCATCGAAGAATAAACATATCAATTTATTGCCTGGATTCCTGTGTCCGGCAGGTGTATCTGGCGCAGGATCAAACAATATCAGTCGCTTCTGCTTAATTCTTAGCCTGATACTGATATTTTCAGCGCATTGCTCCTACGGGCAGGGATTAATCCATACCGATAGCAATACCTATCAGGTGCAGCAGGTGATCGTCACCGGAATCAAGGATACAAGCGTACGCAGCAGCGGAATGAACATCGTTCGGGTAAATATCCGCCAAATGGAGCAGCGGGGAGCCTTTAATCTATCGGATGCTTTGGCACGGGTGCCGGGACTCAGCCAGATCACCACAGGATTCTCTATTTCCAAACCGGTCATTAGAGGCCTGTATGGAAATCGGGTACTGACTCTGCTCTCCGGACTGCGCTTTGATAATCAGCAGTGGCAGGATGAGCACGGACTGGGTCTCTCGTACATCGGTATTGACCGTGTAGAAATCATCAAAGGACCTGCCTCGGTACTATATGGATCGGATGCCGTAGGCGGCGCGATCAATATCATTGAAGAAACACCGGACACGTCCACTCCGGCAAAAAAAATGGACATTAATTTCCGGGGATTTTACAATACCCTCGGCACGCTGACGGATATTGGCTATCAGACTGTTAAATCGAACAGAAACTGGTGGACGCTCCGTGCGGGCATAGAAAGCCATGCAGATTATCAGGACGGACATAATACCCGTATCCTGAACTCCCGCAGCAATGGATATTACCTCAAGCTCGGGCGCGGATATACTTCAGGCAGATGGAAATCCACACTTCGCTATAATGGATCGCTGAATAGCTACGGATTTATTTTCGACTCGCTCAATACCTCTACCGTCGGAGGCGGCTCCCGCTATGCGCGGAGCATGAGCGGTCCGCATCATACGGTGATTCTGAATCTGTTAAACGCATCGAATACGCTGATATTAAAGAGTTCCACGCTTCACATCAATGCTGGATTCCAGTCCAATCTCAGAATGGAAGATGAAGGCGCAGGAATGATCAGCCTGAATATGCATCTGATCTCGCTGCTACTAAATCCAAAATGGGAAAAGCACCTCCGCAACCATTGGGACCTGATCCTCAACAATCAGCTGACGGCGGAAAATAATACAAATTACGGATCGCGGGTAATCGTCCCCGATGCCAATCTTCTGGAGGCGAATTTCTCCGCATTTGTGCGCAAAACCGCAGAGCACTTCATTTTCGAGACCGGAGCCAGCGCCGGCGCCAAACGTATCCAGACTTTCCGCACGGCACAGCAAAATGGACCGGATAAGGAAATTCAGCCCTTTACCAAAGACAGGCTGACCTACTCCGGAATCGTTGCTGGTGCATGGCTGCCCGATGATCATTTCACCCTCAAATCCAATATCGCCTCGGGATTCCGTGCCGGAAATCTGGCCGAGCTGGCCTCAAACGGTCTGCATGAAGGGATATTCAGATATGAAATAGGCCGTCCGGATCTGAAAATCGAGCAGAATATCAATGCAGACCTAACGGCAGCGTATCAGAGCACATCCCTGCGCCTGGAAGCTTCCATATATTACAAACGCTTCCTGAACTATATCTATCTGGCTCCTACTATGGAGGAGTTTTACGGATTCAAAATCTACCGCTACCGTCAGGGAAATGCGCGACTATATGGTACGGAAATCGGATTCAGCTGGAAACCTGAGCTATTGCAGGGACTTCAGCTCAGAGGAAGCTATGCCCTCACCCGCGGATTGCTTGATGATGGTTCTAACCTTCCCTACATTCCAGCACAGAAATTCAGCGGGAGCCTCCGTTTTGAGCGCCGGACTTCACATGGCAGATGGCTCAGCTATTATATAGAGCCTGAGTACATTCATGTCCTGCAGCAGAGCTATCCGGGATT
>JBBRLW010000336.1:0-2942 GCA_038231115.1 Bacteroidia bacterium | reverse complement strand
TCATCTTTCCAACGAAAGCATCTTTTCCTCCGCCATTAGCGGTCTGATTGGTACCCGTGGTAGCAATTCCGGAAGTGGAATTGGTTGTTCCTGCCATCAGGATATTGGTAGAGCCATCGGATACAAGAGCATTGATGGATTCATCGCCGCTGCCTCCGAAATAAGTTACAAATGAGTTCACTCCGGTATTGGAGAATTTAGCGACGAAGCCATCGTTTCCACCGGCGTTCGCTGTCTGTGTAGCACCTGAAGTAGCTATCCCTGATGTAGATGCAGCCATTCCTGCAATAATGACGTTTCCGGCATTATCCAGCATAACTGAATTAGCCTGGTCAGCGCCTGATCCGCCGAGGTATGATCCCCATGAGCGTGATCCGGCAGAAAGGAATCGGGCTACGAATGCATCCGAGCTGCCTCCGCCTACTGTCTGATAGGCACCTGATGACGCTAGTCCGGATGAGGAAGATGTTACACCGGCTACGCTGATATTTCCTGATCCATCGGATACGATATCGTTAACGGCATCCGCAGAAGAAGTCCCGTAATAGGTTCCCCACTGCTTCACACCTGAATTATTATACTTGACCATAAATCCATCACCGGAACCTCCGTAAGACGTCTGGTATCCACCGGATGTGATAAATGCGGCGCTACCATTTGTAGATCCGCCTACATATATAGCTGTATTGGAATATGCTGTAACACAAAGCGCCTGATCATCAGTTGATCCGCCTACATAAGTCGCATAAGAGCGTGATCCGGTCGGGGAAAACTTGACCAGCATCCCATCGGTTGAGCTGCCTGAACCTCCGTTGTATGAAGTATTATCGGCACCTGAAGTGGCCAGACCCGAGGAAGCTGCTGTCCCTACGCACCAGATATTGCTTGCTGCATCTGTAGTAACGTCGTTAAACATATCGGCGCCGGAACCTCCGTAATAGGTAGCCCACTGCTGCACCATTGATGAATTAAACTTCATTACAAATGCATCCTGCGTACCGCTGAGCGTTGTTTTATATGCTCCTGAAGTAGCTATAGAAGATGCAGATGAAGTGCTCCCTGCTATAATGATGTTTCCGGCGGCATCAACGCGGGCGGCTCTTGCCTCATCCGCTGATGTTCCACCTGCGTAGCTTCCCCATACTAATGATGGATCAATTACCAGAGTTTTGCCGGAGATGTTTGCCGTAGTGCTGAATCCTACTACATCGCCCTCAAGGCGGTAGCTGACTTCCACTGGCGTGTTATCGCCCGAGATATAGCTTTTAGGGATGGATTCTTCCATGCTGGCAACCGACGTTGCGATGCTCAGCTTATTGCCCTGCATCTGGATAGACTCCTGCCCCTGATACTTCATACGGATGAGCGAAAGATCGCCGCCCGGATGAACTATAATATCGTATTTCAGCTGACCTGCTACATCTGTTTTGTAAACCAGGTCAATATTTGGATAAATGTTTTCGATGGTTAGGCCTTTGTACTGTTTCGGCTGCATGAGTCCATCGGAAGTGTAACGGCTAATATCAGCGCTCTCCCCAGAGACAATGACATTAGAATGTGTATTTGCTCCCTGGAAGCTTACATCTACACGATGCACTCTTGCAGAAAGTCCTGCAGGACGGTTGCGCGTGCCAGCGCTGAAGGTCTGCTCCGGAGCGAATCCGATGACATCATAGCTGAGGCTGTTGTGCCGGACAGATACTCCGAGTCCCGGAGCATTGAAGCGGTAGAGGACATCCCTACGCGGGTTGCCCTTCTGGTCGAGCACCTGACCGAGATTTTGCTCGAAAGCTGCAGACTGAGCGGCTGCAGATCGCCATGAGAGGGGTGGAGTTACGGGATTTGACGTCCCGGACCGTCCACTTGCGCTACTTATAGCGCTCTGCAGTAATAAGGCTACCACAAGGCCATTACGAATTAAGCGTACCATTCTATTCCTTAGTTTATATTTAAACAGGTGCAAGTTATGCTGAGCCAAAACCGGCATTTCAGGTACTATTCAACCCTCTCTTACAAATGACAATTTTTGTAATTTCAGTCAGGCATTCTGTAGAATATACCTGATCAGTATGCCGGAATGGGCAATTCTGTAGCCCATTGCTATTAAACGCTCCTGTAATCGGATGTAAGGAGACAGGCTTTTGGGGCAAAGTCCGGAACAATACTCCGTAAACGATGATTTAGACCAGAAAAAGCCAGCGATCTGGAATCCATCCGGAGAAAAACGACCCGTGCCGAAACAAAAATTCCCTGCATTTCCGGAGAAATGAGGGAATATCAAATTTTGAAAAGCAGGATACCGGCTTAGAAATTCGGAGACAGCAGATATTTGCTGTAAAACTTGTTGATATGGGCAATGACTTCGTCAGCGGTATCAGCGAGCATAAACAGGTCGAGATCCTCCTCTGAGACGGTCGCATATTCCTTGACCATTACTTTCTTGATCCAGTCAATCAGTCCTCCGAAGAATTCAGAGCCGACTAATATAATAGGAAACTTCCCGATTTTCTGCGTCTGGATCAGTGTCAGGGCTTCAAACAGCTCATCCATGGTTCCGTAGCCGCCTGGCATAACGATGAATCCCTGGGCATACTTTACGAACATCACTTTACGCACAAAGAAGTAGTCAAAGTTGACGAGCTTATCGTAATCAATGTATTTGTTCGGTTCCTGTTCAAAGGGAAGGTCTATATTCAGTCCTACCGATTTCCCGCCTGCTTCCTTGGCACCCTTGTTTGCGGCTTCCATGATGCCCGGGCCTCCGCCCGTAATGACTCCGTAACCCTGGGTTGTGAGCTTTCCGGCGATTTCAACCGCCAGTTTATAGTATTTATCCTTTGGATTGGTACGTGCGGATCCGAATATGGATACACAGGGACCTATTTTGCTCAGCTTAGAGAATCCCTGGACAAACTCCGACATCATCTTGAAAATCATCCAGG
>JBBRLW010000335.1:0-2943 GCA_038231115.1 Bacteroidia bacterium | reverse complement strand
CTGAATTTGAGCGATACAGAGCCTCTTAAAGCAGAGTTAGTTCGTACCATCCGCTACCTGCATGGTAAAGGATGGGCACCGGCAACTTCATCCAACTACAGTTTCCGTGAGCCAAATCATAAGATGTATTGGATTTCCAAATCAGGAATTGACAAGCAGTCATTTGCTGATGCTGATTTAATGCTTATTAATAGCTTCGGAATACCCATCTTGGAAACTGATGTTCGTCCTTCTGCAGAAACACTACTTCATACTCTTATATATGAGGACTCTACTGTATCCTGTATTTTGCATACCCACAGTATCTATAATACTGTCTTATCGCGCATATACAAGAGTAACAAAGAGATCATATTTAGCGACCTCGAGCTCATAAAAGCGCTTCCGGGTGTTACTACACATTCTGATACATTTATTCTGCCTATATTTCAAAATTCACAGAATATGAATGAGTTATCAGAAGATATCAGACTTTACAGAAACAATAATCCTGATATGAAAGCTTTTTTGCTTTCCGGACATGGTCTGTATAGCTGGGCTGAATCCATTAGCGCAGCTAAAAGACATATAGAAGCTATTGAGTTTCTCCTCGAGTGTAATTACAAAGAACAGATTTATCTAAATCATCAAAACATATAATGGCAATACTTACAATTCCTGATAATAATATCCGTATTGAAGATCAGACGGCAATCAGGAAATATCTGAATGATCGCAATATATGGTTTGATAACTGGCAGGCAAATGCTGAATTTGAATCAGACGCAGATCAGGAAACTATCCTTGCGGCCTATGCTGACTCTCTTCAGCCATTTATGCAATCAAAGGGGTACCATACGGCTGACGTAATCAATATTTCCCCGAACACGCCGAACTTGTTGGCGCTGCGTCAAAAATTTCTCAAGGAGCATACGCATTCCGAGGACGAGGTCAGGTATTTTGTTGAGGGACAGGGTTTCTTCTGGTTTAATCTCGGGCAAGCTGAGCCTGTGTTCAACGTACTCTGCCAGCGCGGGGATTTAATTTCTGTTCCTGCGGGCACTCCACACTGGTTTGACTTGGGAAATCCACCTCGTGTCAAAGCAATTCGCATTTTTATAGACCAGTCAGGGTGGGTTCCGGATTATACAGGATCAGATGTAGATAATCGCTATAACCCGATATATGAATCTTAATCTATGATCCGCGCTGTAATCACAGATATAGAAGGGACAACAACACCCATTGATTTTGTCCATAAAGTGCTATTTCCATATAGCACCAAGCACTTGGATAGCTGGCTCGCGCACAATGAAAACGATGTGTATCTCTTGAAACTTAGTAATCAGTGGCAGGGAACAGATATGTCTTGTTCTGAAATATTGCATAGCTGGATTGCAGAAGATTCCAAGAATGAAATATTGAAATCAATTCAGGGTAAAATATGGCGCGATGGATATCAGAGGAAAGAGCTTGTTTCACAGATATATAACGATGTACCCATTGCACTTGAGCTCTGGAAAACTTCAGATATACGTTTAGGCGTGTACAGTTCCGGATCTGTTGAGGCACAAAAGCTTCTATTTCAATATTCTGATAAAGGTGATCTGACTCCATATTTTTCCGAGTATTTTGATACTCAAACTGGAGCAAAGCGTGAAAAATCTTCCTATCTCCATATTCAAAAGACTCTAAATATTGATCCGGAAGATATTCTATTCCTTTCGGATATAGAACAGGAGCTCGATGCTGCTACAGAAGCAGGTTTCAAGACCTGTCATATTCAAAGGGAAGGTAATATTGGAGGCTCTACTCATATCCAGGCAAAGAATTTTGATGAGGTAACAACTTTATTTTTTCCTTTTCTCAAGCTTTAGACTTCAATTTCCGGCTCTTCTTTAAATTTGCTTATTAATATCTATGCATTACTATAGCCTTGGACAAATACCTCACAAGCGGCATACGGTATTCCGTCAGCCGGATGGAAAACTATATTCTGAAGAGCTATTTTCGACAGAAGGCTTTTCTAATGATTCTTCCCTGATATATCATGTCTTTCCGCCAACCCGCATTCGTGAAGTAGGAGAAGCTATTAGCATAGCTCCACAATTGGCAGAGGAAGGCAAGAATATGCTTCACAGAAGCTATACTACTTTCAATGTTGAGGCAAAGGACGATTACCTCGAGAGCAGAACACTGCTATTAGTAAATAGCGATGTTTACCTTGGTGTAGCTGCACCCCGCAAAAGCATGGATTATTTCTTCAAGAATGCAGATGGAGATGAAATGTTATTCATCCATGAAGGTAGCGGTACACTGAAAACAGGCTTCGGTGAGCTGAAGTTTAGTTATGGAGATTATGTAATCATTCCTCGGGGTACCATTTATCAATTAGAATTTGATTCCGAGTCAAATCGTATTCTATATTTAGAGAGTTTTAGTCCTATTACCACGCCGAAAAGATATCGTAGTTCTTATGGACAATTACTTGAAAACAGTCCCTTTTGTGAAAGGGATATTCGCAAGCCAGATAATTTCTCAACTATAAATCAGGAAGGTGATTTCCTGGTCCAGGTTAAAAAGCAGGATATGCTATATCCGTTTACCTATGCAAATCATCCTTTTGATTTTATTGGATGGGATGGATATGTGTATCCGTATATCTTCTCTGTCCATGATTTTGAGCCTATTACCGGACGTGTGCATCAACCGCCTCCCGTGCATCAGACTTTTGAGGCGCACAATTTCGTAGTTTGCTCATTTGTCCCGCGGATGTATGATTATCATCCTCAATCCGTACCTGCTCCATATAATCACAGCAATATAGATTCAGATGAAGTATTGTATTACGTTGACGGTGATTTCATGAGCCGTAAGCATGTGGAACGAGGACAAATTACCCTTCATCCGAAAGGGATACCACATGGACCTCATCCGGGAACGGTGGAGAAAAGTATCGGAGCT
>JBBRLW010000334.1:0-2946 GCA_038231115.1 Bacteroidia bacterium | reverse complement strand
GAGCTGATCATCGGGCCTCGCCATACCAATGCCTGGCGCTCATCGACTAATAAGCCGATACTCATGACTTTGATGCCATAGCGCTCCATGGGTGTAATGCGGATACGGTCACCGGCCTGCTCTACAATCGGCTGCTGGCCACGAAGTCCGAGCATGGTCGGTAGCGATGGACCGTAGATGTCGGCATCCAGAAGTCCGACTTTAGCGCCCGTCTGTGCCAGTCCGATAGCCAGATTGACCGCTACGGTGGATTTTCCAACGCCTCCCTTGCCTGATCCCACGGCGATGATATTACGCACCTCGCCGAGCACCTGACGGTTATCCCGCTGCTGATGCGTCACCTGTGCATCAAAGATGACTTCAACCTCAAGCTCGGGATCCACCATCATGCGGATCGCTGTAATACAGGCATTTTTGATGGCATCCTTTAAGGGACAGGCCGGCGTAGTCAGCACCAGCCGGAACCGGACCTGCTTGCCTGTAACCGTCAGGTCCTGGATCATCCCCAAGGTTACTACATCCTTTTTCAGGTCCGGATCGTCCACATTACGCAGTGCGTCAAGTATTTGCTCAATCATAGCGAATCAATTTTGCTCGTCCGGGCTAAGGGACTTAAGCATCCGCAAAGTTAGGCAAGAACGGTGCGGGAAGCGGCAGGCAGCGATTGAATCATTTTGCCCCTGGCTTCCCGATATAGGCTTTTCTTCCTAACTTTGAGTCAACTAAGCCTCAACCGCTATGAAAAAACTGATATTACTACTATCGCTCATCAGCTGCCTGATCCTCAGCAGCGGAGGCAAAGCAAGGGCTACTCATTTAATGGGGGCCGATATTGGATGGAAACAGTCAGGTAAAGATACCTTTGATATTACGATTACGCTTTATAGAGATTGTAATGGTATTAAATTAAATGCACCAAGTTTTAACTGGAGTTTTTATGGTACTACTGGTACAAGTAATATGGGAACTGTAGTATGCGCTCTACTCAAGGTTAAAGAAATTACGCCAACCTGTAAAAAAACCTGTACCCGATGCAGTAAATCAGCGCCTAATACATACGCCCCCAATCCCTCCTGCAAATTTGTGTATGGAATGGAGCAGGTACAATCTACAGGTCGGCTTATTGTAAGTAAAGCAAAAGCCAGTGCTTGTGATCTGATAATTTCCTGGACAGATTGCTGCCGGAATAGTGCCCTGACAACAGCTAATGCGAACAGTTTCTATATAGAAAATAATATTAACCGCTGTATGACAGTTCAATCGAGCCTAAGCTTTAATTCTTCGCCTGTTACTTTATTGCCCGTTAGTAACTGCATTACGCTCGATGGTTCGGCCACTTCCTTAGGCAATACCGCAGGTACCAAAGCAGATTCGATTGTATATTCCATTGTTAGTGCGTTTGAATCAAAAGGTACTGCCTTAACCTATATTTCACCCTACACGGCAAAGAAGCCCTTATATTACTCCGGATTCGCTTCTACAGGAAAGCTTACCTGGGCGCCTCCCGCTACCTGCGATGGCTATTTTATTGACCAGCGTACAGGTGAAATCCACTTTAAAGCAACCAAGGCCGCAAACACGATAATTGCCTATAAAGCTGCCGCATACGGATTTGATATTGCAGGAAAGGCATTCCTGAAAGGAGAAATAACGAGGGACATCGAAACCATACTCATTTTCACTTCCAACTCCATCCCGACGCTCTCGGGAATAAACGGCGGAGCAGGCTCCGATACAAGCCTATGTACGGGAACCAAACAGTGCTTTACTCTGAATACCTATGATGTTAACTCCTCAGACAGCGTTTTGGTGGACTCAAGCCTCAGCTGGCCCTGGAGCGGAACCGCTCCGAAGATTAGTGTTGAGAAAAGCAAGCTGCATCCAAGAGTTACGATATGCTGGACGCCCGATTCAAGTCAGGTCAGGGATAAGCCCTACACTTTGACCCTATTTGCCAGAGACAATGTTTGTCCGCTCTCAGGACTGACCTCCAGGCAGCTCCACATACGTGTGTTACCGGCATACGACTCCCTGGTAGCGAAAATAGTCAATATCCAATGCGGATTAGCCACCTTCAGAGCCTATCCGAAGCATGCAGGAGGCAAGATTGGGACAGTAACCTGGTCAGGAGACAAGGGACTTACTGGCACAGGAGACTCTATTACTTTCCGATATACCAGTCCGGGTACCTATAAATGGAGGGCTTCGACCGGAGGCGGAGCATGTATCACACAGGATTCCGGATACGTAATTGTAAACAAGCCTTTTAGTATCACCGCAGCATACAACGCGCGTGTATGTAACAGCGATACCGGCGCACAGATTGTGACCCTCAGCCCCACCTCCAACTCGGGGAAAGTATACTATCAATGGAGCAGCGGCTATAGAAGCGCCTGGATTGGATACAATTTCAGGCATGATACAACCCTCTATTTCAGCGCTATAGACAGTGTAAGCTCTGGAAAAAGCTGCCGTTATTCCGATTCGCTTCATGTTATCCGCTTGGACAGCTTATACGGAAGCGTTTCTGTTTCCCAGACCGGCTGCCGCGAGATCGCCTACTATGTTAACAAAATTGCGTACAGTACCACTGGATTCACATGGTCGGGTGACGATACCCTCTCCGGTAGTTCATCGTTTACCGTGCATAATTATCCCAAGGCCGGACGATATTTCTATACCATCACCGCGCAGGACGGTAGCTGTTCGCAGTCTGATACCGGCTCTGTGATCATCCGCGACCTGAGCATCAGGATCTCGGGCGATACCTTCGCCTGCGCCGCAGATTCATCTGTTATCACCCTGACGACTAAAGTCAATAATGCATCCTCCGCAGGCGCATTCTATATCTGGTCGGATTCCTCGAAGCTATCCAGCCTGACCTTCAAAGCACGGAAAGACACTGCTTTCCGAGTGCTGACACAGGATAATGCTACTACCTGCCAG
>JBBRLW010000333.1:0-2948 GCA_038231115.1 Bacteroidia bacterium | reverse complement strand
CTCCGGACTTGATGCCTCTTTTTCCAGTCTGGTTAAAGTGGATACTCAGCAATCAGAACTGACGTACCTCGCAGGAATCAATTTTAGTGATTTAGTATCTGGTGATATTTTAGATCAGACTTTTGAGACTTCACGATTCAAGCATGTCATTGAGCACGAAGAAACACTACTAATAACGGATACACGTAGTGAATTCAGATTTGATCAGATTGAAATTCTAAAAAATAAGGACATCCTTTCAACCATTAGCGCACCTGTCCTGACTCAATATGGAGCTAATTATGTCCTTAGTGTTCATAGTCGTGATTTTGATCGCTTTGATGCCTCCGATTTATCTTTTGCTGAGTCTGTATCCAATATCGTAGCCTCCTACCTGGAGCAGGAGCACGTCAAAGAGCAGCTTAACGAATCCAGGAAACAGATTACAGGACGTGAAAAGCGCTTCCGGTCTCTTATTGAGTCAAGTTCCGATGGAATTATACTCATTAATAGGGAAGGAAACATTGAATATGCGTCCCCTGCTGCAAGCCGTATGGCCTCGTATCCAGAGGGTTCCTACATCGGACAATCTCCGCTTCTGCTCATCTATCATGAGGATATAGACAGAGTCAGCTCAGAGCTTTGGAAGCTTGCTTCCAATCCAGGCAGCAGTCATACTTTTCAGTATCGGGTAAATGCAGGAGATGGAAAGGTGATGTGGGTTGAATCTATCTCAACAAATCTGTTTGAAGAAGAGGATATTAATGCCATTGTAGTAAACTTCCGGAACATCACCGAAAAGGTTAATGCCACAGAAGAAATAGAAAAATTTCGTCGCATTCTCGATTCAAGTACAGACCTCGTTAGCTATTATTCTCTTAATGGAGAACTTGTGTATATCAACTCTTCAGGAAAGCAGCTCCTCGGATTTTATGAGGATGACTTTTATCTGAACAACGTCTCGCAGTTTTTTCCTGAGTGGATCCAGCAGATTACAAGAGATGAAAATTCTCATCAGGGTCTCAATGGATCATGGTCGGGTGAAACGAAAATTGTTAATCGTTTGGGTGAAGAAATTCCGGTAATGCAATCTATTCAGCCCCATAAAGGAATGAATGGAGAAATTACATTCTACTCCACCATAATACGGGATATTTCCAATTTCAAGGAGACTTTCGAAGCTCTGATTGTATCCGAGCAGCGATATCGTCTGATATTCGAGCATAGTCCGGTAGCACTAAGTATTCTTGACGCTCAGACAAAACACATTATAGCCAGCAACTCCTCCTTTGAGAAGCTATTGGGAATAGACTTTCGTGAGTTGGAGGGGGTTGATTTTCAGCAGTTTTTAGGTTTTAATATTGATGTTCAGTTCAGCATGAACGGTGCAGTCGCGGGCGGGCGGCATGAACTCATCAGAGAAGTTGATACATTTCATGCAGATGGCCGCCAGCTTACCCTGGAAGTAAGGATGAATCGTACGATGTATGCCCATAAGGAAGCCTATGTAATTAATCTTGTTGACATTACGGATCAGCGACAGTACGAGAAGATAATCCTTGCGCGTGAGGCTAATTTAAGCTCTCTGATTGAAAATACACCGGATGCTATCTGGGCAATTAACTCTAAAAAGAAGCTCATTACCTTAAATACAGCATTCCAGAAGCTGTATCAGGAAATCAATGGGATTACGATCCATAAAGGCGACAATCCATTCCTGGGTGATCCGGATGGGATATTGCTCCATGATCCCAAATTGTATGATAAGGCCATCCTGGAAGGTGTAATCAATATTGAGAAAACCATTGAGATAAATGGCCTGTCCCGGCACTTTGAAACGACCATTAATCCAATAATAACCGAGGAAGGTCTGATTGAGGGCGTATCCTACTTCTCCAGAGATATCACGGAAAGGAGAAGAGCCGATGAAGCGTTAAGAACTTCAGAGGAAAGATACAGACTGCTATTTGAGTATAGTCCTTTGCCTATGTGGCTATGGGATAACGAAACAATGTACTTCATTGCAGTAAACGATGCCTGTTGCCGAACGTATGGCTACTCAAGAGCGGAATTTTTGAGTATGAGAATCAACGATATCCGTCCCAAGGAAGAAGCAGAGACGTTTTCAATATGGTATGAAAAAAACCGAACCCAGCAGAGCTACGATAAGCATGGGGCATGGATACACCTGAAAAAAGATGGGAGCATCATTGAAGTAGAAATTACAGCCCATTTGATAGTTCTGGAAGGAAGAAAAACCAGATTTTCTTTAGTCAATGATGTAACAGAACGCTTAAAGGCAGAACGTCAGCTGGTACAAAGTGAAAATCTCCACCGCCTTATTGGGGAAAATATGCGGGATCTGGTTTGTCTCCATGACCATAATGGAAATTTTACTTACATATCTTTATCTGTCAGTGAGATGCTTGGCTACTCCGAAGAGGAGCTGCTTGGGAAAAGTCCTCTGGAATATGTGTACCATGAAGATCAGCCTAATTTTCTGAAGCAATTTTTAGATATATTTACTTTTCGTAATGCTTCTTTGCTGGAATACAGGGCATTATGCAAAAACGGATCACTTATATGGCTGGAAACACTGACCAAAGTGATAGTTGACGAATCAGGTCGTGTAAAACAGCTTCAGTCAACGACCAGGGAGATAACGGAACGCAAGGAATCGGAGGCTTTGGTCAAGCTGAACGAAGCGAATCTCTACGCATTAATAAATAATACGGATGACTGCATTCTATCATTAGATGAAAATCATCGTATTCTTACTATGAATGATGCATACAGGCAGTTGTATTATCTTATTAACGGACATGACGTAAATGTAGGTGATGATATTTTCAGCTTTGAAGAAAGTGAGCATAAAAGAGGCGTAACTATTGAAAATTTCAAGCACGTACTTGCAGGCAAGAATATCCACTATGAAAGAAATTATGCATTACCTGACACCACCCTTTCGT
>JBBRLW010000332.1:0-2961 GCA_038231115.1 Bacteroidia bacterium | reverse complement strand
GGATTCAACCAGATCATCAATAATCTGGCGAAGATCTACTGGCGCTGGGGTCAGAATGCTGACGTAGTTGTCCGCATGCCGACCGGTGCCGGCGTCGGTGCCGGACCCTTTCATTCGCAGTCCAATGAAGCCTGGTTTTTCCATACCCCGGGACTCAAAGTAGTCTATCCATCCAGCCCCTCGGATGCCAAAGGACTGCTTTTGGCCAGCTATGAAGACTCGAATCCGATCATTTTCTTTGAGCATAAAGCGCTCTACCGATCTGCTACCGAGGAAGTCCCAACAGATTATTACACAATTGAAATAGGAAAGGCACGCCGGGTCAGGGAGGGCGCTGATGCCAGCGTCATTACTTATGGCGCGGCTGTACACTGGATGACGGAGCTGTTGGACAAACATCCGGAGCTAAGCATTGACCTGATTGATCTCCGGACATTATTGCCCTGGGATAAGGAAATGGTGATGGAATCCGTGAAGAAAACAGGGAAAGTGCTCGTGCTGCATGAAGACTGCCTCACCGGAGGCATCGGAGGCGAGATCGCTTCCTATATCTCAGAGCACGCATTTGAGTCTCTGGATGCACCCGTGATGCGGCTCGGATCTATGGATACACCTATTCCCTTTGCTCCTGAGCTGGAGCAGGAATTTCTGGCCAAATCAAAGCTGGAAGAGACAATGATGAGGCTACTGGAATACTAACTACTAATGCGTGTAAGTCCGCGTGAAGGTATAGGTAGTGCCGCTTTCTACAATCTGTGCACTGATTTTCAGCAGGGTACCATCAAGGGCGAGGAGCTTATAATCCGTAGCCGTCTGGCCATTGCTGACCTGAATAATGCTCTCATTGCTCAGGAAAGTCCAGGCATTGGTGATAGATTGTGCACTATTCTGGTCGCACTTGGTTTTGCCCTCATCAATAATCAGCCTGCCCTCATTCGTATAGGTGGTCAGATTGTCTTTAGCGCAGTCTTTCAGCACCGGATAGGCATCCGTAATTTTGGTGCCCTGTCCTTCAAAGTCGTATGCGGGACTGGCCGTAAAAGCCGTTATTTTCCATGAGCCGTTCGTCAGATCTTTGACTTTTTGCGAGTCAGATTTTTTACAGGAAAGGAGAGTAGCTGAAACAGCCAGTATCCAGAAAGATTTCATTAGAAAAGACTTCATACAGATCATTTTGCGAATATAGTGCAGAGATGCACATTTGGGAATTTTCAAAGGCATATTCTCTAGCTCTGATCCAAATAACGGACTCTGCGTAAAAAAATTGGAAATACAAACTACTTCTCTAACCTTATTCCGCTTGTATGCTGCGGAAGGGGTCGAAATGTGGATACAAATCCATCGCGATCATTGAATTTCAGCAGTCAGGATATTAACTACTCTATATCCAGATAAGGAAGCATCTTCTGATAAGCCTCGTAATCAATGGACTGTATCTCTCGTAGCTGATCCAGATCGGTGTAATTGCCGTGCTGTGCGCGGTAATTGATAATGGCTTTGGCCGATTTCCAGCGGATATAGGGATGTGTACGCAGCTGATCCTCCGTGGCGGTGTTGATATTAATCGGATGAATGAGCCGCGCATTGACGGTCATCTGATCCTTTAGCTCCTCGTATCTATCCGGATCAATGCCGAAAATTTCCATGAGCTGCTCTTTTTTCTGGAAGCCGCCGAGCTTTTTCCGGTACTGCATGATTCGTTTGGCGAAAGCAGGTCCGATGCCTCTAATGGAGACAAGTGCTTCTGAGTCAGCCGCATTAATTTCGACGATCTGCACCTTGGGCGCAACAGGGGTATGCTCGGACATCACCGGAGTTCTTTCGAGGGAAGCATAGGGCTGATGTATAGCCATTTGTGAGTGACCAGGCTTTATATCTTCTGTGATCCTCGCAAAAGGCAGTAGCGCCTGAAGCTCGTCCTCATGCATTCCGTAGATTTTGCGGAGATCCTCCGCAGTGCGGAATTTTCCGCCTTTTTCGCGGTAGTGGATGATCGTCTGCGCCAGCTTCGGACGCATTCCCATGTCGGTCAGCTCGGATTCAGAGGCTGTATTCGGATCAAAGGGATGTGCCTCGATTTTCCGGAAGCCGGATGCTTTATTAGCAGAGGAAGTATTTGAGTAATCTCGGGTACTTTGAGGATAAGAAGAAGCGTAAGAACCCGATCTGCTTTCCGGCTTTGTCGTAGGGAAATCGCTCAGCTGGGGCGCATACAAAGGATCAGCTGTAGAAAAATAGCGATAGAAATAGCGTGCGGAAAGCGACAGGATAATGAGCATAATCAGCACCTGAGTACCTCGTAGCTCCTTTCTACTGAGCTGGAAATAGTCCTGCAGCCGTTTCACGGCTACAAAATTAGCGTGCTAAAGCCCTCACCTGATCTTCATTGACCGAATATCTTCCACCATCAGCCCAGTTCAATGAGGGTCTGATCTTGCGGGTTACTTCGGCCAGCATCGGATTCAGCAGATTCAGCGAGTTGAAAGGCTTATTGGGATGGGTCAGCATGATAATGCTCGTTTTGGAGTCAGGCATCCGGATAATCGCCGGATTATAGCTCTGCCACAGTCCCCAGTGCGCCGTGATGCGGGCTCCGTTATAGGTCTGCCCGATCCGCCAGCCGAATCCGTAATCGAAAGTTTTTCCAGAGTTGGTCGTTCCTTTGGTCAGCGCTGTTTTGAGAGAGCTGGCTGTTATCAGCTGATTCTCGTTCAATGCCTTGTCCCATTTCCGTAGATCGGCAACGGTGGAGTATATGCCCTTGTCTCCATAAATGAAGTTGAGCTTTTCTTCTTTAGGCATCTCCTTACGGTGCCTGTACATATTGTTCACAACCGAGGGATAAAATCGCTCGTTGTGCAGATAGCTGTCATTCATGCCAAGCGGCGTGAATATCCGGCTTCTCAGCAGCTTGTTGAAGGGCATTCCGGAAGCCTATTCCGCAACCAGCGCGAGCATGGC
>JBBRLW010000331.1:0-2994 GCA_038231115.1 Bacteroidia bacterium | reverse complement strand
ATGGTATTATAATCGTCCTGATCCTGAGTAGAAACAAGGATATCAAAGGTAGCAGCAGATGTGCCTGATATTTTGGCTCCGATAAATCGGTTATTATGGATCAGGTTGTTGCTGGATCCGTTTTTAATCTCCATGACATTGGAGTAGGTCTGGACGCCGGTTTTGGCAATAGTCAGATAGCGGAATATCATATAATCCGCTCCATTGAACTGTACCGTGCTATTATTAACTCCATTGCTGACATTCGAGGGATAAGTTATGATTACCTTAGAGCTATCCTTTGATGCCGATTGCCAGGTAACCGTATTGCCTGCTGATGATCCGCTGATTTGCGGAAGGGAAATCTGTTCGATATAGGTTCCATCAGCGATGTTAAATACGGAAGGCCCGCATAGTCCGCGCGCGGAGAGATCAATGACCGCATCATTGATCTGAGTATAATCTGGAGAAGCCCCTCCGATCGTATAGCTGCCCGACATAGCGCTGCTGCGCGTAATACTGAGGGTATCGTTGGTATTGAGACCATCCGTGCCTCCGTTGGGAGCAGTGGTATATACTTTAATCGTGTATTTTGTGTTTGCAGCAAAAGTATAGCTACCGAGATTTATTCCGGTAGAAAGCGCTCCTGAGGCAATGGATCCGCTGTATGCGTATGCCGTCTGAGCGACGCCGTTTACACTCCATTGTATGCTTGCGGAAGTAAGCGTGGTTCCACCGAAATTACCAATCCTGACGATTACATTCTGCTTTCCGGCACAGAAGTACACCGGAGAGTCAATGCTGGATATTCCGGCATCCAGGCCCATCGGTGAAAACTCATCGGCACCGATGTCCGGCAGACTGGTACTGCGTACATCGCCATCAAAATCATCCGTGATACCGGCGTATGGTGTCGCTTTTCCGTTCAGGGAGCCGGAAGAAACGTGCAGATCGGCATTGGAGGTATATCCGGGATTGGTACTCACAGAGTGGGAATCCAGTCCGGTGCCTTTGGTCCACGCGGATACGGTACTATAATCGGTCGCTGTTTCCTGTCCGACGTATTTTCCGGTAGTGTATAGATTATTATAATCCGACGTATCAATGCCGGAGATATTACTGGCCGTTGTCCCGGGAGCTGCTATGGAATAGCCTCCACCTTTGTTAACGAAATTGTTATTGAGCAGGTTATTGTTTGAGCCCGCTGTTTGAGGAGGCGCATACACAAACATAGAAGCGCTACCTGCGAGAGATGATGTGACAAGAATATTATTATAGACGATATCCATATTCGTATTGCCGCCGATGGCAATTCCAGTAGAGGACGTAGTTCCTCCGGATACCCAGATCATGTTATTGCTGATTATCCCGGGTTTGGTAGCTCCGGAATTGTTATTGAACAGCACCATCCCCCGATCTACCGTGGCATCGGATAGTACCTCAATCTGATTTTTGCTTATCTCAAAGCCGGCGGAAGTCTCCAGACGGATTCCGTAGGAAACATAATGCGTGGCTTTTCCGAAGGTATATAAGCGGATCAGGTTATGGCGGATGATAAACTCCTTCTGTCCGGTGGCATAGATTGCTGATGCTCCGATGGAATCCATAATATTGTATTCTATCAGATTGCGCGCCGCGATGGTATTGATAAATATCCCGCTATATCCGTTGACGAAATGATTGCCTGTCAAGGTATTGTCCGAGTCATTACCCGAAGACCAGACTAAGGAATTGCCTCCAGTGGTGAAACCCGTTGTAGCATCGGAAGGCTGATGCCTGCCACGAATTAAACATCCGGAGATGGTATTATGGTTTGAACTTCCGGATAGGGTTATAACGCTACTGTAAGTCGAAGTTCCGGTACGCTGAATACTGACCTGATGGAAAGTGACATAATCAGCGCCGCCAAAGCTCAGGACATAGTCATTGGTAGAACTGGTACTACTCGGCGAGGTGATAATGACTTTAGAGGAATCTCCGGATTTGGACTCAAACCGGACGGTATTGGAGCTGGTACTTCCCAGAGAAGCCAGATTGAGCTGCTCCTTATATACCCCATCGGCAATTTGGAAAATGACCGCGCCGGAAAGTCCTGATCCATTGGCTGTTCCGCCGTCGGAGCGCGTCCCAGACTTGATGTCGCCAATAGCCGAGCCAATGTTCTTGTAATTGGTAGCCGATGCAGCGCTTCCGGAGTCAATGGTATAAGTCCCTGATAGGGAAGCGGATGCATACATGCTGATACACATCATCAGCGCAACCATTAGCGCCTTCGGCATCTGAAAAAGTATTCTGCTGCTCATAATTCTGTCATTTGTAATTGGCAAGTTATGAAAAAGACGGGAGAATGGAGAAGTAGAAAGCAAAGGGGGACAATAATCAGAGCCAGCGCTGCCAGGCTAAATGAACCCAGGGAAATATGCCATTATTACATACTCTTCCCTACTTTTGAGGGAATAATACGCATCAGATGACCAAGATTATTGCCTACAACGTCAACGGAATACGATCTGCCCTGACCAAGAATTTCACCGGATGGATGGTCGAAGAAAAGCCGGATATCCTCTGCCTGCAGGAGATCAAAGCGCATCCGGGTCAGTTTGACCGCTTCCTGTTTGAAACCATGGGCTACCACGACTACTGGTTTCCGGCGGTGAAAAAAGGATACTCCGGCACGGCAATTATCAGCAAAGAGAAGCCGCTCCATGTGGAATATGGCTGTGGCATTGCCAAATATGACGAGGAAGGACGCATCCTCCGTGCGGATTACGAGGATCTGAGCGTTATGTCGGTCTATATGCCGAGCGGCTCCAGCGGTGAGGAACGTCAGGCGTTCAAAATGGAGTGGCTGGAATTTTTCCTTGACTATGCGATGCAAATGAAAGCAGCACATCCCAAACTCGTCATCTGCGGAGATTTCAATATCGCCCATACCAAAAAGGACATTCATAATCCGGCAGGCAACGCCAAATCCTCGGGATTTCTACCGGAAGAGCGCGAATGGCTGGGCAAATT
>JBBRLW010000330.1:0-3000 GCA_038231115.1 Bacteroidia bacterium | reverse complement strand
TTTTGTGATTGATGGCGGAACCCATATCCGCAATATGGCATAATCTGTAATTATTTTCAGGTAATTATCTTAAATTAGCTCTGCCGGAGATCTGGCAGGGCTTTTTTGTTATGGCACGCAGCAAGGAATTTATTGAATCGGAAGTGCTTGAGAAGGCAATTCATCTCTTCACCATTAAGGGATACCATGGGACATCGGCACAGGATCTGGTAGAAAAGCTGGGAATCAGCCGGTCAAGCCTGTATGATACCTTTGGGGATAAGCATAGCTTATATATCAGGGTACTGAATCATTACCTCCATGTAAATACGGGTCATGTGATCCAGCTTTTGGAAAAAAGTGAAAACATAAGGATAACATTAGAGGCAATATTCCATTATGTAATTGAAGAGCGACATGGAGACAGTCCCAATATCGGCTGCCTCATGGTGAATGCAGGGACGGAAATGGGTCATGAAGACGCTGAAGTGGCCGACATTGTAGCCTTAAATAAATCAGCACTGGAAGAGGCTCTATTTCGGGCGATCCAAAAAGGTCAGCGAAGCAATCAGATCAGCTGCAGGCATGATCCTCAGGCATTGACGCATTTTATTTTCACGCTGATCATGGGACTGAGGGTCGTGGCCAAATCCGGAGGATGTGAGACTCAGTTCCGCAACAGTATCCAGCTGATGTTTTCAGTATTATAGATACAGCGGGTTTTAATGTGGTCGTTTTAGATCAGGGAGCCAGGCGGAACATTCTCCAGGCATTGTTTTCCATGCGGAACGCAATGCGGTCGTGGAGTCTGTTCGGACGTCCCTGCCAGAACTCTATATAATCCGGAATAATACGCCATCCGCCCCAGAACTCAGGTCTGATGAGCGGATCATGCTCAAATCTCTGTTCGTTTTCCATCTGAAGCTGACGTAGCTCGGCTAATGAAATTTCCTCGCTTTGTGGAGATACCCACGCTCCAATCTGGCTCCCGCGTGGACGCGAGAGAAAATAGGCATCAGACTCTATCTCAGATACTCTTTCTGCTCGACCTTCAAGCCGTACCTGACGTTCCAGTCCGAGCCAAGTAAATGTGGCTGCGGCAAAAGGATGCGCCTCAATATCCTGGGATTTGGCGGAGCCGTAATTGGTGTAGAACACGAGACCAGCCTCTGAAAAATCTTTCATCAGCACCGTACGCACTCTGGGGCGATCATCATCTGATATTGTCCCCAGAGAAAAAGCATTAGGTTCAGGTAGCTGGGAGTCAATTGCTTCCGAAAACCATTTGCGAAATTGTGCAAATGGATCCGGATTTACGTCCGACTCATCCAGACTGGCTCGGGAATAGTTTTCCCGCAGGTCGGCAATAGATCGATCCATCTGATCAGTATGCTATTGTTATATGCTGAAATCGAGAATCTGCTGCGTATGATTGGCAGTATCCACTTTTCCGAATATTTTCTCGATATGCCCCTGCTCATCAATGAGGAAGGTTTTACGGTGGATTCCCATCGTAACTTTTCCGTACATATTCTTTTCTCCGTACACACCATAGGCATGGAGAATCTCCTTATCTACATCTGCAACCAGATCAAATGGAAGATTGAATTTATCAGCGAAATGTTTGTGGCTGTTGACATCATCTGCACTAACGCCGATGACTTCATATCCTTTGTTGCGGAGGTCTTCATAGTTATCTCTCAGATTGCATGACTCGGCAGTGCAGCCTGGGGTATCGTCTTTGGGATAGAAATACAGAATCACTTTTCTGCCCTGGAATTTATGAAGGGAAATTTCGCCTCCATGCTGATTTTTAGAATGAAAATTGGGTGCAATATCACCTGGCTTGAGCTTATCGGTAGAATCTGACATAATAATGTGTTTCCTTTTTTGTTATGTATTTGACTTTTTGCGTTCTGCATAAGTCACAAAGGACTCAGAGAACAAAGGTCGCTCCTTTTTCGTCTCAGGAAAGCCGATAATAGATTTAATTCCGAGCCATAGGATATAAAAATCCATTGTGAAGCTCAGATGCTGTGCATAAAAGGAGTCATAACGGAGGCGGTGATCCCAGCTGAGCATATTTCCACCCTTGAGCTGCGAGAGTCCCAATACACCCGGACGTACCAAGTGCCTCTCTAACTGATAGGTGGTATATACGGGAATATACTCAGGCAGGAGCGGACGTGGCCCGATGACAGCCATATCTCCAATCAGGATATTCCAGAGCTGTGGAAGCTCGTCAAGATGCGTACGACGCAGAAAAGATCCGAGCGGAGTCAGGCGCTTCAAATCATAATCCGGAGCGGACTCCAGCGAATAATTTTCTCCGCGCAGCGTTCTGAATTTGACAATGGTAAACAGACGCGTATGTTTTCCGGTACGGATCTGCAGAAAGAATACGTTGCCTTTATTGTATATCAGCAGCACCAGGCAGATGATTACAAAGGGGATCAGGAAAATCAGTATCACCGGAATGCAGAGCAATAGCTCGGCAATGCGCTTGATGAATTTTCCATAGATACTTTGCAAGAGGGATCCGGTCTGAACTGTAAAGGTATATACTAAAGGAAGAGATTCCGCAGTTTAGTCCCCGACAGAGACTGATAGGCTTTGGTCTGCATGGCGGCGCGCATCACCGGAAGGTGGCGGGTATGGTGAATGTCTGTCCCGAGAAAATGCACCATATCCAATTTGATGAGCTTCTCGGCATTCACCTTGGCTTCTTTGGAATAATGTCCGGCCAGGGAAGCGAGATTGACCTGAAACAGGACTTCCGTATCGTAGAGGCGTCTGAATTTATCAAAGTCATCGTACATATATATGTAGCGCTCCGGATGGGCTAAGACCGGAATGTATCCGGCTAATTTGATATCAAAGATGAGCTGGCTAAGATTGGTGGTTTCGTTGAGGTAGTTAGTTTCCACCAGCAAATAGTTCTGCTCGCCGAAGGTAAGCATATCCCCTTTTTTGAGCAGGGGCATGAAGCCCTCGTCGAGGTAATACTCGGCGGCGGCATCG
>JBBRLW010000329.1:0-3021 GCA_038231115.1 Bacteroidia bacterium | reverse complement strand
CAGGTATCATTGCGATGGTAGATAAAGATGGGAAAGTTTATACTCAGCGCATCGGAAGTGCTTCTGCGGGAGGTTACACGGATGCCGCCGGGGTTACTGCCCGTCTAAATAATCCTACTACGGTTATCGTGGACAATATATCGTCTGTAAAGTCGGATACCATATTCTGGATTGATGCCGGAAATTTTGCAATCCGCAAAGCGGATCCTTTCATTGCACTTTCAACAGCTCAGAAAGTCAAAACCATCATCGGAGGTGGTGATCCTTCTGCCACTACTCAGGGAGCAAACGGTGATGTAGCAAAATCAGGACTGGGTGCCCGTTTTGACAATCTAAAAGTTATGGCACTTGATCCGGTCACCGGAGAGTTCATTATTGCAGATAATGGAAACGCATTTATCCGCCGTGTGAATCACCGCAACGGAAGCGTTACCAATATCGCAGGAAAAACGCAGGATTTTTCCTCTAAAGATGGTTCCTTCGGAACCAGTACCTTATATGATATATCCGGTATTGTTGTAGATGATAATCAGGACATTTATTTCTATGAAAACTCCACCAACAAAATCCGTAAATACACGAAATCTACCGGATCGGTAAGCACTATTTATACAATAAATACGGCTCAGAAATATAGCTACGGAACTGCCTATCAGGGAATGCTCAAAATTGGAAATTCCAAGGCAACTTCCTCTGATTTCTATCTTGCTATGGATGGGAAGATAATCAGAATAAACATGGCCGGATCTAAATTCACAGAGTACGTTGTTGCCGGACAAAAGGGAGATTTCGGTACGGCGTCTGAAGACTATGGTGACAAAGATGGCCCCGGTGCTGCTTCCAAGCTTTATGAAGTACACGGACTTTTTCAGCTGAATGCCGATACCATCCTTTTTGCAGACAGAAATAATAACAAAGTCAAGGCGATCAACCTGAAGGGTAAATATACTGGAATAGAGAAGGTATCCTATCAGAATGCGTCATTTGCAGTATATCCTAATCCAGCTTCTTATGAGCTGAATATCCGTTTGAACAGCTTTAATGCGCATAACATTTCTACTGCTACGATCTCTGATATCTCCGGACGTGTTATTTCCCAGAAGCCATTAACTCAGGAGTATAATACACTTGATGTAAGCACTATGAAATCAGGAATTTATATCGTTCAGGTACAGTCCGGAACCGATATTCTGACTTCCCGTCTGGTGGTTACACACTAAGCACTGGCAAAAAATTTGTCATATCAGGCCTGTCATTTGCTAATGACAGGCTTTTTTTTGCCTGATCATTTCCGTAATTTCGGATAGCCTGAATTGTACTATGAAAATACTCCACACTGCCGACTGGCACCTCGGACAAAAGCTCTATGACCGAAATCGGGCTGAGGAGCATCAGTTTTTTCTCGATTGGCTCCTGGAAGTCCTTGTAATCGAAGAGATTGATATTCTGCTCGTCTCCGGAGACATTTTCGATACCTATAATCCGCCTACAGATGCGCAGTCACAATACTATAATTTCCTGGCACAGGCCAGAGCACTCAGCCGCCTGAGCATTATCATTACCGGAGGCAATCACGACTCCTCGAGGTTTCTTAATGCACCGGCAGAGATGCTCAAAAGCGACCGCATATTCGTCATCGGTGGTGCGTGTGAAGATTGCTCAGAGGAGCTTATTACGGTTCAGAATCCCGAGGGAAACATTCAGGCGCTTATTGCTGCCGTTCCTTTCCTGAAGGAATCAGATATCCGCACCGGAGCGCAGCTCGAAACCGCTGAAGAAATTACTGCAGGCATTACATCCGGAATTGCCGCGCATTATGATGCACTTTATAAGGCGGCTGAAGAAAACAGTCGCTTTGCCGATGTACCTGTGCTCGCCATGGGACATCTATATGTAAGCGGCGCAAAATTCAGCGATACCGATAGCCTCCAGCGCTCGGAGCGCGATATCCATGTGGGTAACCTTGGCGCCTTTCCCACACGTCTGTTTCCCGAGGGATTTTCCTACATAGCGCTGGGACATATTCATGGCGCGCAAACCGTAGGAGGAACCAGGCATATCCGCTACTCCGGTAGTCCCATTCCGCTGAGCTTTTCCGAGAGGCAATCTCTCCGTCAGGTGATCTTACTTAAGTATGAACATCAGCAATTAATCAGCATACAGCCTTTGGAAGTTCCGCTACAGCGCAGACTGATCCGTTTTGAGGGCACGGGCGTTGAAATTTTGAATCAGATAACAGGTTATAGCTCAGAGGATGTTTTATCGCCATGGGGGGAAGTAATTTATACCGATGAACAGTCACATCAGGCTTTTTGTGAGAAAGTTGATCATGCTGCCCAATCTGTGGGGCTGGATATTTTGAAAGTCAGAAAGCTGACTTTGCTTTCTTCGCACAAAATCACTGTAAGGTTAGAAGGTACTCCTTCAGAAGACATAGAGTTTAAAGAGCTCTCCCCATTAGACATTTTTACCCAAAAATGCCTGATCAAAAATGATCTTGACCTCAGCTCAGAAAAAGGAGCGCCTTACCGCATCGCATTTGAGCGCATATTGGAAGATGTTACAAATAAACCCGAAGCAAACGCCTAAGCCGAAATATCCATGAAAATACTACGCCTGTCCCTGCAGAATATCAACTCCCTACAATCTACCGAGCCTATGACGATTGACTTTACGGAGAATCCGCTCAAGGGATGCGGCATATTTTGCATTAGCGGAGAAACCGGCGCCGGAAAGTCAACGATACTCGATGCGATTTCCATTGCGCTTTACGGAAAGGCAGCACGCATCAAGGAGATGGATAAGCTGATGTCCTATGGCACAGGCCAGATGAGTTCCGAAGTCGTGTTTGAAAGTAAGGAGGGAGATGTCTATAAAGCTTCCTATTTACTGCAGCGGGCGCGTAAAAACGCTGACGGTGCGGTACAGCCAGCCAAACGGTATATTTATCAGCTGGTGGGCGAAGACTGGAATTTGCTCGAGTCTCAGGTTTCCAAAGTCAATGAAAAAATAGAGCATATT
>JBBRLW010000328.1:0-3028 GCA_038231115.1 Bacteroidia bacterium | reverse complement strand
TGGGCAATAAGCAGGATGATAAGTTCTTCGGACATTATTATCTGCATGGCACAGATTCTCTGGAGGGTTCACTTAGCAAGGCAGGAATTAATTCTGAGCATATCACAGATAATTACCTGACCCATCTCCATTTTGATCATTGTGGCGGAGGCATTATCTGGAACGAAAGCAGGACAGGTTTTGAGTCTCTATTTCCAAATGCCCGATTTCACGTCAGTAGAGGTCAATGGGAATTGTCCCAGAATCCAAATCCTCGTGAAAAAGCTTCTTTTTTAAGGGAAAATATCAATCCGATGATGGATTTGAATGTACTGGACTTTTTACCGGAACATGGTCAATTTGCAGAGGGAATTGATATAATGTACGTCAACGGACATACGGCGCACATGGCGCTGCCGGTCATTGAATATAAAGACACGAAAGTCATTTTTTGCGCTGATTTGTTTCCATCTGTACATCATATTCCCATGCCCTGGGTCATGGCGTATGATATGCAGCCTTTAATCACGATGGAAGAGAAAGCACGCGTATTAGCCCTCGCAGCAGACCATCAGTATGTTCTGTTTTTTGAACACGATCCTTTAGTAGAATGCTGCCGCGTTGAGCGCACCGAAAAAGGCTTCAGAGTAAGCAGCACCTTCGATCTGTCTGAACTTTAAACGGATATGTCTCTATATCAATACATAGAAAAGCCGCACATTGAGCGGCTTTACTATGTATTGATATAGAGAGTGGAGATATAAGCATCAATATTGGCATAGCGTGCATTCTGAACAATGAATTCTCTGCGCGGCGGAACTTCATCGCCCATCAGCATGGAAAATACGTGATCTACCTCCGCAGCACTCTCAATAGTGACTTGTTTGAGCATCCTGAATTCAGGATTCATGGTCGTTGACCAGAGCTGTTCGGCATTCATCTCTCCGAGACCTTTATAGCGCTGAATGTTTGCACTCCCGGGATTATCTCCAGCCAGGCGCCTGACCGCTTCTTCCCGCTCCGGTTCATTATAACAATAGACTTCCTCCTTACCTTTTTTGACCAGGTACAATGGCGGCTGAGCGACATAAATATATCCGTTGATAATCAGCTCATTCATATAGCGATAGAAAAGTGTCAGGATAAGTGTCCTGATGTGCGATCCATCCACATCCGCATCCGTCATGATGATGATCTTGTGGTAACGGAGCCTATCCAGACTCAGGGTTTTGTCATCCCTGCGCTGTACACCCAGAGCTGTAAACATATTCCGGATCTCTTCATTTTCATAGATACGATGCTCCAGAGCCTTCTCAACATTCAGAATCTTGCCTCTCAGTGGAAGAATCGCCTGAAATTTCCGATCACGTCCCTGCTTTGCAGTTCCTCCGGCAGAGTCTCCCTCTACCAGATATAATTCACACTCGGCAGGGTTGGTAGAAGAGCAATCCGCTAATTTCCCTGGGAGGGAGGTAGAGTTAAGCACGCCCTTGCGTGTTACCATTTCTCTGGCTTTCCGTGCCGCATGACGCGCTGTTGCGGATAAAATTACCTTCTGGATAATCACTTTCGCCTCACGGGGATGCTCTTCCAGATAGATCGTCAGCATATCACCAACCAGCTGATTCACGGCACCGCTGACTTCGTTATTTCCGAGCTTGGTTTTGGTCTGGCCTTCAAACTGAGGCTCCATCACCTTAACCGAGATTACAGCGGTCAAACCCTCACGAAAATCATCACCGCTGATATCAAATTTCGTATTTTTCAGGAAGCCTTCCTTTTCTGAATACTGCTTGAGTACTCGGGTCATAGCCATCCGGAATCCGCCTACGTGCGTTCCTCCTTCAATGGTATTGATATTATTGACGTAGGAGTGCACATTTTCCGTGTAGGTTTCCGTGTATTGGAAAGCAACTTCTACCGGTACTCCGTTTCTTTCCCCTTCAAATGAAATTGGCTCGGGGATCAATGCCTGACGTGTACCATCCAGATATTGAACAAACTCGATTAAACCGCCTTCGGAGTAAAACGTATCTGTTTTATATTCACCATTTTCGATAAACTCACGCTCATCAATAATAGTCAGCCTGACTTTCTTATTCAGGAATGATAGCTCTCTTAGTCTTGAAGCAAGGGTAGCGTAATTATACACCGTTGAGGTAAAAATTGTAGCATCAGGTCTAAAGGTAATTACAGTACCCTGATAGTCAGTAGTTCCTACTTCCTTGACCGAATATAACGGCTTTCCTTCGGAGTATTCCTGCTGATATTTTTTCCCACCCTTATGCACTTCAGCCAGCAGGTGGATGGACAGTGCATTTACACACGATACCCCTACACCATGCAGACCTCCGGAAACCTTATAAGTATCCTTGTCAAACTTTCCCCCGGCATGGAGTACTGTCATAACCACTTCCAGCGCCGAACGCTTTTCTTTAGTATGCATATCTACCGGAATACCTCTTCCGTTATCTTTAACGGAGATGGAATTATCAAGAAGGATTCTTACCTCTATATCATCACAATAGCCCGCAAGGGCCTCATCAATGGAGTTATCTACCACCTCATAAACGAGGTTATGCAGTCCCCGCACACCTATATCTCCAATGTACATCGCCGGACGCTTCCTGACGGCCTCAAGACCTTCAAGAACCTGAATATTATCAGCGGTATAATTGGATTTATCAATTGTATTTTCTTGCATATAATCTAATCTGAAATACTTGCTTAAAGCATGGCTAAGTTCGTTAAAAACAAACGATTTACCTAATAACAACCGGCAAAATTACCCGATTTTCTCCTTGTATGTCAAGGTATTATGAATAGACAAAATTTGAGAGATCAAAAGCTGATTCTCATTGTTCAAAACCGTATAATCAGCGTGTTCTGCCCGCTGCTCATCAGTCCACTGATTTTGTATTCTGTCAAGTATCTTTTCTGATGACATTCCGTCTCTGGACGCTACACGTTTGACACGTAATTCCATATCCGAGCTTACTACAATTAGCTTGTCCAGGGACTTATAGCTTCCCGATTCTAATAGCAGAGC